>JABMRO010000764.1 GCA_013202635.1 Planctomycetota bacterium | reverse complement strand
GGATAGAGTCGCGGACTTCGAATCCGAAGGTTGCAGGTTCGAGTCCTGCCGGGCGCGTTTTTGTAATTCTTTCTCATACAAGGTCTTATACTTATCTTGGAAATGTACATTGAGGGTTTAAGTAAACCACACGAACAATCCGGATATTACTAAAAAGCCGGAGTAACAAAGGTTAAGGAGTAAAACAAATGTATAGTAGTCTTCCAAAAGCAAGAATCTTGAAACAGTCCGGCACATCTGTTCTCATACTATCACTATTTCTAGCAATCGTGGTTCTTGCCGGAAAACCGATTTTGGCCGCCGTCCCAGATGATTTCAATGTGCGCAGCTTTGGTGCCTTGGGAGATGGGAAAACAGATGACACCGCAGCCTTCCAAAAAGCACTGGATGCGGCAGGTGAAGCCGGGGGAGGGGTAGTTTATGCACCTCGCGGTAACTACTTCTTCGCCAGCCATTTAAATATACCAAAGGCCGTAACGCTGGCAGGTATCTGGCAGTCAGTCCCGGCCCACAACGGCATTCGAAACCCTGGCCTTCCCAAGCCAACCGACGACGGCACCACATTTCTGGTAACCGAAGGTGCAGGTAAAGAAGACAGCCCCCCCTTCATCACTCTCAATACCAACAGCACCCTCAAAGGGGTCGTCTTATACTATCCCGAGCAAAACGTGGATGATATTCCAAAACCCTACCCCTGGGCTATCGCCATGCGAGGCAAGAATCCCGCCGTTCTCGCAGTCGAAATGCTCAACCCATACAACGGTATTGACGCCAGCCGGAACGAACGTCACCTCATTCGCGACGTACACGGCCAGCCAATCCGGCGGGGAATTCTGGTTGATCACATATATGACATCGGACGCATCGAGAACGTGCACTTCAACCCCTGGTGGAGCATGAAACCGAAATTATTTCAATGGCAAATGGAAAACGGCGAAGCGTTCATATTCGGCAAGTCCGACTGGCAGTACGTCTATAACACCTTCTGTTTCGGTTACAAAGTCGGCTACAAGTTCATACGAAGCAGGTCAGGTCAATGCAACGGCAACTTCCTCGGGATAGGAGCCGATGATTGCCACACCGCTCTTGTCGTCGAACACTGCGCCCCTTATGGCCTGTTAATCACCAATGGTGAATTTGTCTCCTTTCACGGGCCGGACCCGACAATGATAGAAATCGAAAAAACAAATACCGGCAGCATTCGTTTTGTAAACTGCGCATTCTGGGGCCCGTGCAATCAAATCGCAAAGATAGCAGGTACCGGAACCGTCGGTTTCAGTGATTGCACGTTTGTCCAATGGGGCGGCAAAGACCGCTCTCGCCCGGCAATCCAGGCCAAAAGCGGCACCGTACTGATCCGCGGATGTGAATTCCGACAGGATCGGCCGCACATCCTGCTGCAAAAGGATGTCAGCCGAGCCATAATTGCCGAGAATATCTTCACCGGCTCCGAACGTATCATTAATAAATCCGAGGGAAATGTAAAAATGGGCCTAAACGTCAGTGACTAAAACAAAAATCGACGCGACGAATAAATCCGTTATCGAATCTATTGTGAGTTGATAACCTTTTGAAAAACCAAGCTCTCACGCGGGCTGTCATTAGGGTCAAAAGGCAGCTTGTAATTCGGATGTTTCTTCGTATCTACGACGTATTCGGGAAATTTGTATCTGTCAGCCCACCACAATCGGCCGTCGGCGGAAACCGAGCCGACAAAATAATCCCGGGTTTTACCCTGCACGACATTATCGCCAAGTTCAACGCGAAAATGCTCTATTGCAATCTCAACGATTAATTCTCGTCTCTCCTTCGAGTATTGAACTGTCCACTTGCCCGGCTTGAACAGCCCTTCACCGCCCAATACCATCTGCGTTGTAGTTACCTGACCGGGCTTCATCCTCACCCCGCCAAGACTGACCACTACAGAGGAAATCTTCCCATCCGGCTCAAAGACAATCTCCCACCCACCTTTATCCGCTTTCCATCTGCCAGCAAGAATTTCAGGAAACCGTCCGTCGCCGTCAATGATTACTTCGACGCCGCTTTTACTCCCGACCGAACTCTGACAGCCGCCGGGCAGAAAAACGAAGAAACCACAAATCAATAAGACAAATATTTTTTTCATAGGCCAAAATCCGTCTATAAATGTTAAGCAACCTCAACACTCCCCGCAAGACAAAAAAAAGAAGCAAGTCCGAAGACTTGCCTCTTTGCAAACCAACTTATGTTGGCCTTGGCCAAGGCTAACAATCTTATTTACTTTCGACGACGCAGAAACAAACCCCCAAGACCAAGCAGTATAACGGTCATCGGCTCAGGAACAATAGTGATAGCCACTGAATCGACCGGATTCTCATAACTCGGGTCAAGAAACAGTGAAATCCTGGCGGTTTCTCCTAAAACACCACCTGAGTAATTTATCGTAAACTGCGGTCCGACGGCAATAGCGGGAACACCTCCCTGACTCATTGACACTGTAAGCTCATAACCGGCACCCCAACCAGCCTCTGTATAGACTGAAAAAGTACCTATGTCACCTGCTGCATCAAGCCTGGCTGCATCGCCCAGGATGCCGGTACCGCCTTCTTCGACGATTATATAACCCAGCCAACTGGACGTGTCCTCACTTACAACGCTGATTACTGATGTGAAACCTTCAGTGATATCAACAGCCTGACCAGGGTCCTGACCATCGACTTGAATAAGCACAGCGTTCGCCGACGATGCCATCCCAAGAACCAACATCAGCAATAGTAGTCTTTTCATCATAATCTCCTTCCGATTCGAAGATGTAATCATCTCGAAAACAACAATCCCTTTAGTATCCCGGCTCTTTAAATTTGTAATTACTAAAACTCCTGTAGATCCACACTACGGACAGTCCGGAGCCGGAACATCGGGAAGTTGCCAGTTGGCTATCAAGATGTCCAGGTCATTGGTCGAGACACGATATTTATTTTTACCCTGAGACAGGTGGTCAAAATCAGCGCAAATCTGATTACCTGTCAGTGACTCCAAAGACTTATTCCAGGCTGCAATCAGGATATCCAGGTCATTAGTTGATACCCAGTATTTATTTTTACCCTGAGAAGCGCCATCTGCGTCACCATGGCACTGTCTCGGATTGATACTGGCAATCCAGCACTCAGGCGAACCTACTTCAATCCATTCGTCTTTGTGCGGACCTGTGTATGACTCAGTCGCACCAATGATGGTTTGAACATTGGTTGCCCCGGTCAAATCCACGACTGCCTCTGAAGCATCTTCCAGTACAACATTGCCCCGTGTTGCATTTGTGGTAACAGTCAGCAGGCATGGTTCGCTACATGTAACGGTGCAGAGCCTGCCCTGCTTGGGTGGAGCTTTCGTGTCATAGAGCGAGCCCATCTCGATTGTGATACCATTCGTACCCATGCCGCCAAGTGCGCCCGGGTCATTACCGTCAGCCACGGGCGAATAACCGGCCACACCCCAATCACCGACCTCACCGGTCGCAGGGTCCACAGTAATGTACAGACTGAAATTACCCGGGAAAATGCCATAACCGTTGTTGTCGTCACCTACCTTGAAATCACTAATAGCGTCAATAGTGCCGGCATCAACTGTAATGTCCAGAGCAAACGCTCTGACCAGCTCAGTCTCATCCGACGAATAGTCGATCGCGACTACTCCTTCGCCCAGGTCCGTGGCAGTGATGGTAACCGTTGCCCACACTGGTGCAGTGAGCACTGCCACAACCAGAACAAAAAACAACTTTCTCATAGTACAAACCCCTTTCTTCTCATCTGGTCTGCGCAGAGCAATATACTCTGGCCTCTTGGTTTTGTTTCCTGCCTTCCAAAATAAATATTAAGCACGCTTGTTCTTTATGACAAAAAGTAGTCTTAAATCATAGAACATAGCGATCCAGCGCCGGCAGGAGCCGCCGGAAATACACAAAATCCTTCCCGATGCATCCTCCTTTCTCGCTGATTAAGCGAAATTTGTGCCCTACAATAATTGCACAAGTTCTAATTGGTGAAGATCAAGTTTATCATAACAGAAGTTTTTACATATTTCAAGGAAAATTTGCAAAAAACCAGAAATTAAGCCTGAAAATCCGTTGGCCCTGTCCGCCCCTGCCAACCGACTAAAATAAACAAAGAAATAAGGCACCAATGGCCCTTTAGATGAAAATTAAGTGCAAAACACTCCGAGTTTGTGTAAAAGTTAAAGATAAATGTAAAAAAACCGAAAAAAATCAGAATTTCAGATATAATTGCCCGATTTAACTCATAGAAAAGCTAATTAAGAGCCATTTCAGTTAGTAAGGCTAACGGCCCTTATTTGGGTCATAGGTTTAGGCTGATATGTCTGATTTTTAATTGTCTCGTAAGGCTGATTTCAAAGAATCTCGACTTGGAGTTCCTTTGCTGCACGGAAAGTAAGTTTTTTATGACTTCCCGAGTATGTGTATGCAATTTTAGCGTATCTATGTTAATGTTGCCATTATGTACAATTTTTTAAAAGGACGAATAATAATTGTAAGACTATGCCTGATGGCGGCTGTTTTGATGCTGGTCGGTATCGGGATAGCTACTATCTATTCTGTCGGTAATCCCGCGGAACTAAGCCCGGCCAGCGAAACCGGCGACATGGGCAATCTCTGGAAAAAACAGATCGTTTTCGCTGCTGTCGCGATAGTCGGCTTCGTGCTGGTGAACACAGTTAATTACAGGCGATTTGGCTCAATAAGCTATTGGATATATGGACTTATACTGCTGCTTTTGAGTCTGTTACTCGTTGGCAGATATGTTATTAAAATACCCTTTGTGCCGGAAATCAACGGTACACACAGATGGATTAAATTCACGATAGCCGGCAGGGAGCTGCCTGCATTACAACCCTCGGAATTCTGCAAACTGGTGTACATTCTGGCCCTGGCCTGGTACCTGCGCTACCGAAGCAATTATCGAAATCTTACCGCTTTAATCGGTCCTTTTGTTTTAACCCTCCTGCCAATGGTCCTTATACTCCTCGAACCTGACCTGGGTACAGTGCTCCTAATGATGCCAATCTTGTTTACAATGCTGTTTGTGGCCGGTGCAAAGGTGAAACATTTGCTGATTATTCTACTTATGGCACTTCTGGTCAGTCCGCTGCTATGGTATAAGATGAGGTCCTATCAGCGAAGAAGAATCAGTAGCGTCGTATTGCAAAACACCTGGGTTCGCCAGAAGGCCGAGAAGCACCCGTGGTTGGGCCAGGTTCTTGTCGGCACAACCTTCAGTGAAAAGCAATGGAAAAGTGATTGGGGTTGGCATCTGATTCGCTCAAAATATGCCGTTGCTTCCGGCGGTCTTAAAGGATACGGTTTTCGGCAAGGCCCCTTTGTCAAATACGACTTCCTGGAAGCGAGACACAATGACTTCATTTTTGCCATTATTGCCCAGCAATGGGGTTTTCTGGGCTGCCTCGGCTTGCTTGCGCTTTATGTTATTATTGTCGCCTGCGGGCTGGAAATCGCAGTGCACAATACCGATCCGTTCGGCAAATTGTTAGCAGCCGGTATCGTCGCAATGTTTGTCGTTGAGGTTATAATCAATGTGAGTATGACCCTGGGACTTATGCCCATAACAGGTTTGACTTTGCCGCTGATAAGCTACGGCGGCTCAAGCCTGCTGGTCAGTATGGCCTCGATAGGTTTATTAAATAATGTCGGACGGTGCAGGCCCTTTACCGTAGCACCAAAAAAGTAAGCCGTCATGGATGCTCTATGCCGGAGCGAAGCGGTAGTCCGCCTATGGCGGACTCGACGAGCACCGAGAACCAAGAATGATAAAAGGCTTCAGACAAATTGCTTCTCTAACGGCAATCAGCAGAGTATTCGGTATGATACGGGATATGGCTTTTGCCCATTTCTTCGGTGCCGGCTGGTTGATGACAGCATGGACAATGGGTTTTAAGATTCCAAATCTTGCCCGAAGACTATTTGGAGAAGGCGCAGCTTCGGCATCTCTTATTCCCATATATAGTGAACAGCTTCATAGCAATCCGGAGCAGGCAAAACGCTTAGCCAACACCGCGGTAACAGTCCTGTTCGTATTACTTGCGGCAATTGTTATTGTCGGCCAGGTTCTGGTCTGGAGCTACTACAGTTTTTTCGAAACCAGAACCGGCCCTCGACTCGGACTGTTATTGTGCTCAATTATGCTGCCGTATATGATATGTATCTGTATCGTAGCGATTCTGGCAGGTATTCTTAATGTGCACAGACATTTTGCCACACCTGCTGCGTCGCCCATCGTTTTGAATATATTCATTATCGCAAGCCTGTTATTTACCGGCTGGGTACTGAAAATTAAGCCCCAACAGCAGGTCTTTTTCGTAGCGGTTGCAGTCCTTTTCTCAGGATTCGTTCAGATAGCAATTCAGGTCCCTTCTCTGCGTGCCAGCGGAGTTTCAATCAGGCCAGCGTGGGATATTCACTGTGAACCGTTTAAAAAAGTTATTATTATGATGGGCCCTATGATACTCGGCCTTACCGTAACGCAGTTAAATACACTCGGAGATGATATTATTGCCCTGTGCTTCATGAATGAGCGAGGTGACCCGCTTGGTTATGGAGCGCCGTCCTATCTATATTATGCACAGAGGCTTTACCAGTTCCCTTTGGGTGTATTGGGGATATCTCTGGCAACGGCAATCTTTCCGGTTATGAGCTCGGATGCCGCAAGGAAAGATTTTGATGCTCTGACCAAAACAATCGCAAGGGGAATCAGAGCCGCCGTGTTCGTCGCAATTCCGGCAACTGCAGGAATCTTTCTGGTAGCCAGACCGTTAGTCTCAGCTATATTTGAACATGGCAATTTCAACAGTGAAGACACCCCGATAGTAGCTTTGACACTTTCATTCTATGCTGTGGGGCTGTGCGGCTATTTTTCGCAGCAGGTAACAACAAGGGCGTTTTATTCCATACAGGATTCAAAGACACCTGCACGAAGTGCTGTGTATGCGGTGGTTGCTAATATTTTTCTGAATCTGACTCTTATCTGGTTCCTTGGAACAGCAGGACTGGCCGCCGCAACAGCAGCTTGCTCATACCTGCAGGTCGTAATACTTATTACTGTGCTTCGGAGAAAATTAGGCCGTTCCATATTAGATGGACTGCCGGCCACCCTGACCAAAACACTCGCAGCAACAGCCATTATGTTTCTCGTTGGTTCTGCAATTATGATTCTGATGAAAAATTTGCCCGATGGAAGATCTTTTGATGTATTCAGACTCGCCGTGGTTGTGCCGTCTGCGGTAGCGGTCTATGCGCTGACCGCAAAACTCCTCCATATCGAGATGCTTTCTCTTTTCACGGCAGGCAAGCCCCGGCAAAAGTGAATCGCCGGCTCAGGCCGGAACCAATTTTGTACAACTTTCCGATTAATCAGGCAAGAGGGCAAAAAATCAGATTGCCATCAACTGATAAAAACATCTTCCAAACGCAAATGGCACTTGACTTATAAGCGTTTAAGTGATACGCAAACGCTTAATCTGTCTGTTTGTCGTTATATCTAATCTAAAGCAGAAACGGTAATTGTCCGAAATATATTAATACCCGATGTTTTGCTCATACTGCTTCGTTTGCGAAGAAAAATAGTGGCGGAAGCAGGTAAGTTTTTTTGCATTGTTAATGGAGAAACAAATGTGTAAGAGAGCGTCTTCGGATTCGGCGCAAGCAGGGTCCATCCTGGTATTTTCGGCGCTTTTTTTCTTTGTCTGCTTTTTGTCTGCGCCCCCGCCATTGCTTTCGCAGGAAAGCTCGGGGCAGCAGGTGTTCTCATCTTCTGTTAGTCAAAAGTTTTATGAGTTAGCTTATGAACTGACTAACTCAGAAGACGTCAAAAGTTCGCAGATTGAACAGGCAATGGTATTTCTGACCGCTGCGATGAAACTCGACAACAACTCCAGAGATGCTCTTACATTACTAATTAAACTTGCCTGTCGCAACTCACAGCAGAACCATTCCGATCTGGTATATAATTTACTTTCCGATTATGTAGATGAATCCGCTGATGTTGAAGTGGCAAAAAAAGCGGTCCTGTATTTACTGGAACACCTGAACAGCCGCCAGCAGAGGGAGAAGCTCCTTGAGCAGATATTGGGAACTCTGGGCGGTAAGAACGCCGTTTTCGGTTCCGAGCTGTCCACCTTGCTTGGCCTGTTGAAAACTGAAAAGGTGGATTTGGAAGCTGCCGAATTTTACTTTATGCAGGCCTACAAAAAGAATAGATACAATAATTCGGCCTTCACAAAGCTGATGGAACTTAAGCCGGAACGGATTGGGCCGACAATATATCTTGAACGCCTAAGATTAGCGTTGCGTGAGAATCCATCGGATATCGACGCCGCCACTGCTTTTGCCCAGCAGGCTGAACAGCTGCAACTTTACGATATTGCCGCCGGGGTATATGAATACTGTGCCAATTTGTTTTCTTATCTTTACCCATCGAAAGCTCTTCCTGCCCGCATTTATCTGCCCTGGGCGATTAGCAGCTATAACACCGAACGAAATCAATCCAAATGCCTGCAAATTGCCCAGCGTATCCAGCAGGAAGGCCGATTTGACCTGCGTGTAGAGGCCATAGCCGGTAAAGTAGTAACGAAAATGGGCAACGGCGAAGTGGCGACCCAGATATTTCAGGACGCCGAAAAAAAAGCTCAACAGCTCCTCTCGCAAGCCTCGAGCAGCGATTCACCGCAGGTAAGCATTAACCAGCTTGCCTGGTTTTATTGCTTTGCCCTGCCGATTCCGGACAAAGCATTACACTGGGCCAATAAGGCCAGCTTAGCTGAACCCAATTCACCGGCTTCGCGCGCTGTTTTGGCTTATGCGCTAATGATGAATAATCAGACGGAATGGGCCAAACCTATTATCAATAATCACCGGCGCAATCAAATCGCGGATTTAGCCCTGGCCCAGATTCAACTGGTTCAGGGACCAAGGGATTTGGCAATCGAAACTCTGAATACCGCTATCGCCAGAGACCCCGGTTCATTTGCGGCCGAACGTGCTAAAGAAATTCTGGCCCAACAGGGCCACAAATACGCCCCGCCGATTGACCCTGACGCTGTTTTAACTATGTTGGAGAAAGTTTTCGAGCAAACACTCGTTCCCGTATTCACTCCTCCGGAGAAGATATTCTCGGCCCAGCTTAATATTCCGGGCGATGAGTTTTCATACGGCAGTGAATTCAACGGCAATGTTGAAATAACAAATAATTCCACCGAGCCTATTGTCATTAGCGATGATGCTTTATTTAAGGGCAATATCAGGATTGACGCCGATATTAGTGGAGACGTCAACAGAAAGATACCGAACCTGTTTTCTGCAAAGGTTCGGACGGCTTTGTTCATCAAGCCCGGACGCAGCATCATCATTCCCGTGCGCCTTATTACGGGCGAGCTTAGAAAAATACTTCTTACCTATCCACAGGCATCTTTGAACATAGATTTTACGCTCTATCTCGACCCTGTAACAACTAATGAGGACAAAATTACTAACAGACTGACGAATGTTCAGCCGACCAGGGTGCGCATAAAACGCCCGGGTGTCAAACTTACAGGTCAGTACCTGAGAAGCCGGTTTAATTTAATCTCTAAAAACAACGCCAACGAAAAAATCAAAATCGCCCGGCTATTCACCAGCCTTTTGAGGGAACAGCATGAGATGCTTAATAATAAGCCGCTTTACAGATTCATGTATGCCGATTGGATGGAGCCTTTATTGAGGAACGCATTGCTGCATGAAGCCGGACTGTTGAGTAATACTACCAAAGGCCAGTGGGTCGTTAAAGTGCACACTCTGACTGAGATGCTTTCTTTGCCGCTGGATTATGAACTTATCAGTGCGGTGGCAAAAAATCTGGGCGATACTAATTGGACAGTTCGGTTGATGGCCGTTTACCTGCTGAGTAAAGCTAATGACAGCAACTTCGATAAGGTATTGGACTGGACTGCAAAAAATGACTCAAACAAGCAAGTTCGCAATATGGCAATTGCCCTTGGCAGGTTTACCTCAGTACGGTAATGGTAGCCGTAATAAAGCCTAAGAGCGCTGAAAAAACTGCTCTTGAATCGAATTTGGTGGAATTTACATAAAATTTCCTCAAAAAAGGTTGTAAAATCGTTATAATTTTGTAACATTCCGTTTTCTATTTCGTAACTAAGGTATCGCAAAAGTTCAGTCAGTATTTAGTGAGTTTGGAGTTTTTTTGAAAGGGTTGTGTATATGCCGGCTAAAGTAGATGAGCAAAAATGCAATGGTTGTGAAACTTGCGTGGGAGAATGCCCAAGCGAGGCTATCAGCATGGCCTCTGAAAAGGCCCTGGTGGACGTTGAAAACTGCATTGATTGCGGGATTTGCGTTGATGCATGTCCTGATGAAGCAATCACTATGGAATAAACCTGGTTGGCCCCATCGTCTAGGTAGGTCTAGGACACCGGGTTTTC
>JABMRO010000763.1 GCA_013202635.1 Planctomycetota bacterium | reverse complement strand
TATCGACGAAGTCCACATGCTCACTACTTCGGCTTTTAATGCGCTTCTAAAAACATTGGAGGAACCGCCCAGTCATATAAAGTTTATTTTCGCAACCACCGAGCCGAACAAGGTCATATCCACAATTCAATCGAGATGCCAGAGATTTGACTTCAGCAATATAGGGCCGGCCTCGATAGCCGGACAGTTGAAGGCCATACTCAAAAAAGAAAAGATAAAGTACGAAGAGGATTTGCTGCTGCCCCTGGCGAAAATGGCGAACGGTTCGATGAGAGACGGTCTGAGCCTGCTCGACAGAATGATAAGCACCGGCATCGAACCTTTGAACAGCCGGATACTCGAAGAGTTTTTAGGCTGTCCGAACAGTGAGAAAGTCTGGAATCTCATCGGGCAAATCGGCGACAGCGACCCGGCCGGGACACTTGCAGCGATAGAAGATTTAATTAGTACCGGTATAAGTGAGGCCCAGGTCGTTGATTCGCTTATCGATTATATGCGCGATTTGATGGTGGTAAAATCCACGGGTACCGATAGCAAGCTTGTGATTTTAACCGACCAGCAACGAAAGAGAGCGGGTGAATTAGCTGAAAAATTCGACGTTGCTGCGCTCGTTTACAACATTTCGACGCTGGAAAAACTACGATGGACAATTAAAAACAGTGATACAGGCCGGGCACTGCTGGAAGCTTCGATGTTGAGATTTGCCTTGAGCGAGCATTTCCTGAATGTCGATGAGCTTCTGTCTCAATTGCGCTTGGGCGCATCTCCCGGTATAAAAAAAAACCTTTCGCCAGGCGGTAACATACCCATCAAGGCCGTAGCCCGTCCAAATAAACCACAAACCAGGGAACACCAGCCATCATATAGTGAACCAGAAGCCTCGTCCGGACTGACTGATATACACTCGATACAAGATAATTGGCAAAGTCTCCTGGGAGTTATTACTACTAAACTCGGGCCGGGTACCAGTGGGCTGTTAAGCTCCGCCGTGCCGGTTCGATTTGAAAACGGCGTCTTGACGCTTGAGTTCAGCGCGTCGGCTAAGATGCAGAAACAAATGTGCGAAAGTAATGGTCGAGCCGAGCAAATCCAGGCCTTGCTGAGCGAGCAGTTCTCAATGCCTGTAAGTTTGAAGTTTGAAATCGCCACCGAGCAGCAGACACAGGCCGCGCCTGATGCAAGCAGGCCGAAAACCACCGGCCAGAGAAAAAATGAGATGATTAACGATCCCGCTGTCAAAACTATCCTTATGGGGCTGGATGCAACAATCACCGCAGTGGAAGAAGACTAAAATTAGCTATTGTTTAATGATGGATTATTTCATTTATGAGCGGCGTTTATACTGAAACTTTGAATAAACTTATCGCTGAGTTTGGAAAGCTCCCCGGCATTGGGCCAAAGACGGCCGAACGTCTGGCTTTTTACATACTAAAAGCCGAGCCGCACCAGGCTATGGCGTTTGCTGATGCAATCAGGGATGTCAAAGACAAGATTAAACACTGCCAAATCTGTTACAATCTCTCGGAGCAATCGGTTTGCCAGATATGTTCCGACGAAAGACGGGATAAGAGTATTATATGTGTTGTCGAGCAGTCAAAAGACATCATAAATCTCGAGAAGACCGGGGCCTGCAAGTGGGTCTATCATGTCCTTGGCGGTCATATCGCGCCGCTTGAAGGAATCGAGCCGGGCGATTTGACTATTGAGCAGCTTCTCGGCAGGGTACGTGGAGGTGTTGTGAAGGAAGTGATAATGGCGACCAATCCTAACATGGCCGGTGACGGCACCTCACTTTATATAAGCTCACTGCTTAGAACCATCGGCGTAAAGATTACTCGACTGGCAAGGGGGCTTCCCACCGGAAGCACTATCGAATACGCAAGCGGTAAAATCCTTACCGATGCTATTATTGGCCGGCGGGAATTAGAGTAGTATTTCATCCTTTGTTTGTAAAGTTTCTCAATTACTCTTCAAATATTGACGAAATCTTCCTGTGAGTCTATGATATAGTAGTATAGACAGGAATAACCGTCGGAATAAAGAATTTTTTCAGGTGTATCTATGAAGTTGGAGATGAGAGGTCAGATGCGGATGGAGCAGAGAATGAAGCTCGCTCCGCATATGATACAATCGATGGAGATTCTCCAGCTCCCAATCCTTGCCCTTCAGGAAAGAATAGAACAGGAGCTTAACAGCAATCCTGTTCTGGAAATGACCGAGCCTTCGAATCCTGAAGATGACGATTCTAATGAACAGCAGTCTCAGGAGGATATAAACGAAAAAGACCTGGTCGTTAACACGGACAACAATAAGGTCGAAGATTTTGAACGCCTTGAAAACCTGAGTGATGGTTTCAAAGACTATATGAACGAGTCCGGGCCCTACCGGAAGCGGGCTTCAAGTGATGACCCGGACAAAAAACTTGAGGCGATAAAGAATACCGCCGCTCGCCCCCAATCGCTGCACGAACATTTGACCGAACAGTGGCGATTAGTGGATGCCGAACCGGCCGTAAAAAAAGCCGGCGAGATGATTATAGATTATATCGACGACCGGGGGTATCTGTCCGTAAGGTTGGAGCAATTGCACAACAAGGACAAAGGCGATTTCACTATCGACGATTTGAATGAAGCGCTGGAGCTTGTGCAGAAATTGGAGCCCACAGGTGTCGGCGCACGGGACCTGAGGGAGTGCCTGCTTATCCAGATGGCGCAAAGCGGTGTAGACATGAGCTTTGAATCTCGCCTGATTGTTGGGCATATGGATGAGTTGCTTGACAATCGGCTGCCGGATATCGCAAAAAAAATGAATTGCGGCATCGACGCAATCAATCGGGCCATCGAGCGTTTGAGCAAGCTTGACACTTCGCCCGGAATGCAGGTCGGGAGGAACCAAAACCATCCCATTACGCCGGACGTGATAGTGGAATTATTGGATAATTCGGGCCTGTATTCTGTACGCCTGGCTGATTTTGATTTGCCGCGGTTGAGAGTAAATGACTACTACGCAAAAATGGCAAAAGATATCAAAACCACCGAAAAAACAAAAAAGTTTTTACAGAATAATTTTCGCTCGGCCCAATGGATTATAGATGCGATAGAGCAGCGAAAAAATACGCTCTTAAAGGTAACAACAGCGGTAGTCAGGTTCCAGAAGGATTTCTTTGAGAAGGGACAGCTATATCTTCACCCGCTGCCGATGTCAAAAATCGCCGACGATGTTGGTGTTCATCTTGCCACTGTCTCCAGGGCGGTTGCGGGCAAATACGTCCAGTGCTCCTGGGGCATATTACCGCTGCGCAAATTCTTTAGCGGCGGCACCGAAGATGTTAACGGCACCCGCTTAAGCTGGGAGGCCATAAGGGCTAAGCTGCAGCAGATTATCGACGCCGAGGACAAAAGCAAGCCCTTGAATGACGAGCAGATACGAAAGAAATTATCAGAGTCAGGCATTAAAAATTTGGCCAGACGCACCGTTGCAAAGTACCGCAAAATCTTGAACATAC
>JABMRO010000762.1 GCA_013202635.1 Planctomycetota bacterium | reverse complement strand
TGTATCCGGCCTGTGTCATTAAACTTTTTATAGAATCCTGTCCTTGCGCACACACACCCGCGAAAGATACGCTTTCAGCCATAATCTGAGGGACAGTCCGATTCCCTACGCCATAATCCCTTGTTTTTACAATGCTTATGGATTTAATATCAAAACTTGGCGCTCTACTTAGCTTTTTGGGCCTTATTTCCTGTTGTGGTTATAGAGACACAACCAACTGGGTATGTATTATTTGAGTTTGCTATAAACCACATGCTTTGGCATCGTTTTTTCACTTGAAAATCCGGCTTTTGTGCTGTATTTTTACTCTCGCGGGTTTTATGCTTTTCAAATACCTTCGCCTGGCATTTTCAGCCGGTCCTTATACTCGGCGCTCGTTGTTTGTGGATGTAATGTGGATGAAGATTGAAATACACAATATTAGGAAATAATCGTTTCTAATGGGGATAGAACGAAATAAAACCAAATCGTACGGTCCTTGCAAGACACGCTTCTATGCAGACGAGAACATACCAACCAACGTAATAGAATATCTTAGACATCATGGATTTCATGTGGACTCGGCTATTGATCTCGGTTACAGTTCTCGCGATGATAAGTTCCAACTTCAAGAGGCAAGACGGAGGAAATCGGTTCTCTTGACACGCGATAAGGATTTCATGGACCATAAAAGATTTCCGTTTCATAATCTTAAGGATACTGCTGTCGTTATCTTAAGGACACTGGAAAAATCTGGTAAAAGCATTAACTTTGGCTTCATGTTATCAGGGCTAATAGATCAAATTGGGATTTCGGGAAATAAGAATATCAATGGGCTAAAAATTGAATTGCTCGGTCCTCGTATAAAGTTTCATGCAAGGCTTAAAGGAGCCATTAAAACAGATGAAATTGACATATCTCAAGAGATAGAAGACAGAAATCTATTTGAGGAACATTGACTTGCATAAAACCGCCTAAAGAGAACGTATAGAGGATGGACGTTAAGCTAGCGATTTGACAAATCTAAGTGAAATAAGGATATTTTTGAATGGCAAATCCGGAACATTTGAAAATCTTGAAACAAGGCGTAGATGCCTGGAACAAATGGCGCATAGAAAATCCAGATATAGAACCTGATTTAACCCGGGCAAATATGCCTAGAGCGGATCTCTCTGGGGCAGACCTGAGCAGTGTGGACCTAGGTTCGGCAGATTTGAGTGGGGCAAGCCTAAAAGGTGCGAGCTTAGTTAGAGCGAAACTTGTGAATACAATGCTCGATAAGGCGAACTTGAACAAAGCAAGTGTGCGTGTCGCAGAAGTGATTTATACATATATGAAAGCAACTAATTTGGAAGATGTTGATTTCAGTTACTCGAATCTTGTTGGTACTAATCTGACTGATGCGAATTTAACTGGTATCAAGCTATACGGAACTTCACGTGATGACTGGGTTATAAAAGATGTAGAATGCAAGTATATATATTGGGACATTGAAGGAAAACAACGCTCTCCGAAAGATAGAAACCTTGAGCCGAGGGAGTTTGAACGGCTTTATGCGGCGCTTCCAACTATTGAATATATCTTTGAGAATGGGATGACACCTATAGACCCATTGATAATGGATCGGGTGGTAAAAGCTATTATCGAAAGGAAACCAGAGTTTGGTATCAAGATTGATTCAATAAACGCACGGGGACTTGCCCCTTCCATAAAGTTTACATTGCAAAACGAAGAACACAAAAAGCCAGCACTAAAAGAAGTTAAAAATGAATATGAAGTAAAAATCAAACAGTTAGAATCAGAGAGAGACCGACTTTATCAACTTGTGGCGCAAGCATTGGACGCTCCCAAAGAAGTTAAACTGATCAATGCGGCGCCAGGTAGCATTGTGGCTACTGATGGATCCACAGTAAGTTTCGAGCAGCATATTCATAATGCTATTGAACTGCAAAAGTCCATAACTGATGAGTCGGAGGAAAGCGAGAGTTTTGCTAAAGTGGCCAAGAAAACGGCATTGGAAATTATTGGAGAGGCAATAAAGGATATAGCAAAAGGGCAAGTAAAAGAGGCCACAAAAGAAATTATCGAACTTGGTAAAGATTTGGGGCCAATTATTGTTAAGACAGCGGCTTATGTCTTTTTTAAGAGTATTGGGTCATGAAAACAGAAATGGATTGTTATACGAAAACCATATAAACATTGTTATGTGCAGGGAAAGAGAGAAATGAATGAAAAGAAAGCGAGATCGAAAAGGCACTTGTCCACTTTGCGGTAAGGTGAAATACCTTACTCGTGAGCACATCCCTCCAAAGAATCTATTCATAAACCCGCGACCTAAAAATACGATAACAGTCTGGACTTGTAAACAATGTAATTCTAGCTTTAACGCTGGACCCTCCATCCGGAAAAGACGCAGACAAGCAGCTTTAGCCGCAAAGAACCAGAGAATGCCAAACGACAGGGGCGCAAGCCTTATACGTTTGAATTTCTGGGATTTACTCATTTCTGGTTTCGCACTCGTGAAGGCTGGTATATGTTAAGTCGCCGTACGAGTGCTAAGCGATTTCATAGGGCATGTCGGGCCATGAATGAGTGGCTCAGATGTGTACGGAATTGGTGTA
>JABMRO010000761.1 GCA_013202635.1 Planctomycetota bacterium | reverse complement strand
TCGCATCTCGTCCCAGCGCATCATAAAGGTGTACATCACCGGTAACTGCGCAACCTGAACGCGGAACAGCAGGTCGGTGTCATCCTTAACTGCCGCTTCGGCAGCCTTCAGATGTGCCCAGCCTTCACTGAGCGTCTCGAAGGAAAGGAATTTAGCGGTCTGCTTTTCGAAACAGCCGAGCCAGTCTTCGCTGGCTTCGACCGCATCATGCGTAACTTTCAAATAAGCCTTGATATAAGGACCGGCAAGGCAGTAATAGCCGGCGATGAATTCGTCAATTAGTTCTTGCCCGTCCCGCGTTGGGTCCCACAACAGCTTGGCCAGCACCCAGGCCCGGAGCTCGGCCATCTCGGCGCCGTTCGTGGTGTAAGCGCCTTGCTCAAAGATACCTTTGACGTTATGCTCGGCAAAGAACTTTACATTCGGCCCTAAGACCCGAAGGTTCGGATGCGGCATTATATGGTGGCGGAAATTCGTCGTGTAGTCCCAGATGTAAAGCCGGTTGCTTATCTTCGACCAGCCGACGATGTCGTCACGGAATTTTTTGTTACGTTCGTCGGCCAGCGGCTTGCTGAACGAGCACTCAATACTGCACAAACGCACAATGACGTTGTCTTGCGGCTTGACGTATTTGGGTGGCTTGCGGGTATATTGATAAGCCAACGTGCTTATGGCAACATTCGGAAATTCCTCTTTGATATCATCGGCGACGGAATTAACGAATCGCAACATAAGCCCTGCAGGGCTGCCTTCTTCTTTTTCGACAGCGGCGCATTTAGCGCATTGACAATTGCCGTGCCAGTCGTTCTGTGAAACCGATGCGATGGTAGCGGCCGGATTTTTTCGCAGATTTGCTTTGAGATTTTTAACCAGCTCTTTGCGCATTTCTTCATTGGTCAGGCAAAGTTGAGCACGTTCATAAGTACGCTTGCCCTTGATTTCGCTGAACCATTCGGGATGTTCTTTGAAATATGTTTTGGGCGGAATTAACGGATAAAACGTGTGCACAAAACCCTGGTAGGTATGATTGCCGCCGCGTTTTTCATCCAGTTTAGGACGGTTTCCATTGCTCTTGTTACGCACTGCCCAGTCACTGTCGAACGCGTCGAACCAGTACGGCTCGCGATATTCCAGCACCGGTACATAACGGACATCGAGATTGCCCACTTTTAGCGTAGGCTTATTTGGTATCGTGCTTTCACTCGATGACCACCACCGGCAGCCGAGTTCGTCTTCGAGAAACGTGTAAACTGCATACAATGTCCCGCGCGGATGCCCGCCCGCTAAAATAAGGTCGTTTCCCACACTGTGGATTACTATGCCGTCCGTGCCGAGTCTCTCAGTAGAGAAATCACGTTTGGCCAGTTTGGCCGCTTCGGTTCCAACCAGCAGGCGAGGACCACCGGCGGCGGGGGGGCTGACTACTTCGATTTCCGCGCCTGTTATCTGCTCCAGGAACTCGGCTAATTCGGCCGCGGCGTGCTGTTCAGGCTCGCTTGCGTCCTCGGCAATAACTATAACGGCTTTCGCCACCCCGTTTTCCGCAATTGTGAACGTATCATTTTTGACTGTTTGTGAACATCCGACGATAAGTAACAGCATAGAAATCAATAATGTGATTTTGGTTTGTTGTAACATCATCGTATAATCTCCTTAAAAAGCTTAATATTTAAACAGTTGAATTTCCATTTTATTCTCATGTTGTGATTATTAGTTTTCGAATACGACTTTCCAGCTAACCGGGCGATTTTCCGGGCTGTTTATGGTAATGCGGACCTCCTGCCCCGTTTGTCTTGTTTTAATAGTTACTCCGGCCTGTTTGTCGGCCCTCGAAACTTCCACCGAGCCAACCTGCCGGTGTTCTCCATCGGCCGGTGCAAAAATACGAAGCTCATAAGGGTCCGAACCTACGACCCGGGATTTGCCGCTTAGGGTGTTTTTCTGGCTGTTCCAGCTATGCTCGACAACATCCACTATACCTTGTGTAATATGCCGAGATGTGCTCACAAGCACGGGTTGTTCAAGCAGCGGTTGAATACTGATCACTCTACAGCTTGCAGGTCGCAGTTCCGCTTCGAGCGCGCCTGTAAACGGCCGGACGAACTTGCCTGCCCAATAGTCAAAGCCGACATAAGTTCCCCTGCCCCCGTCAGGGAGATTAAGTTTATCTAATTCGATTCGGACCGTATCCGGTTTTTTGTCGTCCCAGTTAAATAGCCCGATGATATCTTTCCTCTGTTGCCCGGACCCGTCTGTAAGATGCCAAACCTGTCCGAAAGTATTTTCGAACAAATCTATAGGCCGCCCGCACAAACCGTGGTTCGGCATAGAACGTTTGATTACATCCAGCCTCTTATCAGGCAGACTCGGCAGCCATTCGCTGGCTATGTTCAACTGCCCGCTTATGGCAATCCACGAGCCCCATGCCCGTGCCTGGTCAAGGCTCAGCGGCTCGCGCAGCATCAGACAATCCGGGTCATTGTGCCAGAGCCGGTTATGCATAAAGTACAACCGTGTCCCCATTTCTACGCAATTGAGGATACCGCTCCATCTTGCTCCTATGTCCCTCCCTATTCGCATTCCGTCCACCAGCCCGATCGAAGCGCCGAGCGTCCGCATGTTTTGCGCGATGTTGCATCCGAGGATATAGACGTCATTGCCGGATGCTTCCCGAACAAGTTTGAGACCGTCTCGATAGGCCTCAATATTGGTCTTGGCCGGATTATGAAAAACAGCGTCACCGAGATTGTCGTCGCGGTAGTCCGGTTTCGGATACAATATCTTAACAGCCATCCCCGTCCACAGCCCGTCAATCTTGATGTACTTATAACCCCACTGCCTGGTCATACGGGATATGACCTCATAAAGAAACTCGCGGGCCTCCGGGTGAGTCATATCCAGGCAGCTTCCCGCCCAGTGCACCGTATAGATTGAGCCATCATCTTTTTTATGTACAAACCAGTCCTGATGCTCCTTGAAGACCGGCCGATTCGGGTCCCACCCCGTAGGGATAAACCAGATGCCTGCTGTCATTCCCTCGGCCTTTATTTTTTCTGCTGTGGGCTTCATGCCGTTTGGATAGGGGCCTTTCGGATTATAGCTTGTGAAGTCCCGCCTGCTCAGTTGCCATTTGTCGTCGATTTGCAGCAGATTGAAACCGTACTTCGTCAATTCTTTGCCGCAGAAATCAGCAAGCTCGGCCATATGTATTTCATCCGATGCTCCGCCGTGTGGCTTGGAGTACCATGTACAGTAGCCGCTCGGAATTTCAGGCAGTTTGATTTTGTATTGTTTCGCAATTGCCCCGGCGTATTCTTCGAGCCCGACAAGGGCATCATCGAAGTATCCCACTGCGAAAGTTTCGCCGTCAGCGTTTTTCCCCGGTTCGATGAGCAGATTACCGTATTCACTCCTGCCTTCGATAAGCACTGAGGACCGGTTCGATTTTGATAAGACGATGCCGCTTGCCCTGTCGTTCGTCAGCCAGCCGGCCACCACTCCTGAGTGGCTCTCCGGCTCGGCCACAGCCAAAAAGGTATAGCAAATCCTGTCCTCTTCGGCACTCGTCAGCCCGTCACTGCCGAGTATCCGAAGGTCCTTTGCCGCCTTTCCAGGATCAACGTTTAAGCTGAAGGCCGACATCTTGTTTATGGTCATTGTTTCATCGGTTGAATTATGTATATTTGACTTTATACACGCCAGCGGCATATTACCGTATAAAGCCAGCGTATAGGTATAACCGGAGGGAAATTTGACCTGAATGGCTTTGCCTGACCCGAGATTGTCCCTGATTGTTATGACCCAGGCCGTAGGGGTATTATCGCTGGTGACTTTTTGTAAATAGCCCTGTTTTATAAATAATTTTTCGCCGTGCCGAACCGAAAAGGTGCCGTCCTCGATATAGTAACAAACCGATACTATACCATTATCGATAGTTATATTTCCCTGCCCTCCGAAAGTTTCGTTCCTCTCATTTGCGCTTCCGCAGCTTGCCATGCAGGCCAACAACAAACCAATAATTGTCACAATGAGATTTTTCATAGCTTTCCTTTTGTAATTTTACCTGTTGTTTACACCGAATCCATAGTATAGCTGTTTTGCCGACTAACGTTTAGAGATTCTTAAATTTTTTACACACTTAAGTTGCCTTCCTGATATCGAAAATTTTGCGTTTTTCAATAATCAATCTGTGAAATTTGTAGTTCGTTGTAGTATGTGATTGGCAAAATCAATGGCATTCTCCAAACAAATTTGGTATCCTGACAAAAACTGAATGCTATACGCTTAACGCTGTACGCTAAATAATGCTGTGAAAAAAGGTTTTGTATATCTTGTTGGAGCCGGCCCGGGCAGGGCCGATTTGATTACCGTTCGCGGCGCCGAAGCCCTCAGAGCCGCCGACTGTATAATTTACGATAAATTAGCCAACCCGGCCTTGCTCATGTTTGCCCCCGCCGGCGCCGAGATTCTTCATGTGCCCAAACGAACCTGCGGGGTCTCGTTTACGCAGCAGGAAATCAACAGGCTGATGCTCGAACAGGCCTTGGCAGGTCGAACTGTTGTCCGCTTAAAGGGCGGCGACCCCTGTATCTTCGGAAGATGTCATGAAGAGCTTACGGTCCTTATTGGACACGGTATCGGTTTTGAAATCGTACCGGGCATATCCGCCGGCATCGCCGTCGCCGCCTATGCCGGTATCATGCTGACCGACAAGGAATACAGTTCACAGGTGATTTTTGTAACTGGCCACGAGGCCCCGGACAGGCAAAAGACCAATATCGACTGGCCCCTGCTCGCCAAACTCAACGGCACCATAGTTTTTTATATGGGTATTGGCAATCTGGATTATATTGCCGCTCAGTTAATGGAAAACGGTATGAACTCCGATACTCCGGTGGCGATAATTGCTGATGTCACTTTTCCCACACAGGCGGTTACAAAAGCCACCCTTGCCGATGTAGGCCAACAGTGCCTGCGGACAGGAATTAAACCGCCCGCCATCGTAGTCATTGGCGCCGCTGCAGGCAGTGACACACAGCTTAACTGGTTTATGCAGAGGCCGTTGTTTGGCAGGAATATTGTCGTAACACGGGACGTCCCCGGCAATATTGATTTTGCAGATAAGATTATTCGTCGCGGCGGCAACCCCCGGAAATTCCCGACAATCAAAATCAAATCCCTGACGCAGAAAAACGAATTTTTGCACACGCTTGCGAAAATCACCGGGCACGACTGGATAATCTTTACCAGCGGCAATGGGGTGGCCGTATTCTTTGAGGCCCTGCAAAGTCTAAGCAAAGACGCCAGAGTTTTCGGCTCAACCAAAATTGCTGCGATAGGCGGCAAAACTGCGGCTAAGTTAAGCGGGTTCGGAATAAAAGCGGATTTTGTACCGGGTGTTTTTACCAGCAAAGAGCTTGGCAGGCAATTAATCGCCCACACAAACTTAAAGGGCAAAAAGGTTTTACTGTTGCGATCGAAAATTGCCTCCAATGAGCTTGCCGAACTGCTGGAAAAGGCCGGGGCCAAAGTTCAGGATGTTGCCGTTTATACGGCCGAGCAGCAGATATGCAAAAGCGATTGGCTGGTTGAAGAAATCAACAAAGGCCGGATTGATTGGCTGACCTTTGCAAGCCCTTCTTCGGCAAATGCTTTTTTCGAACAAATCTCCTGCGATATGGTAAATTCAGCTAACATCAAAGTTGCATCGATCGGGCCTGTAACTTCCGAACGCTTGAAAATCCTCGGTGTAAGCGTAGATATAACGGCCGCAGAGCATACCCTTGATGGATTAATTGATGCGATTGAACAAAATGAAAAACTGTAGAATTCAAATTAAGGACATTTTGCAAGTAATTTTGCTAAGTATGTGGTCAATTTTGATTCAGGGCATTTAGCATGTTTAAAAACGAACTGGAGTTTAGAAATTTTGTTGTCTCACTGCTGAAAAAAGAAGGTTTTAGCGTCCGAAAGGAAGTTAAAGTCCCCGAAGGTTACCGGGTTGATCTGTTGGCCATTAAAAATGATCTCCGTAGTGGTATCGAAGTAAAACTAGACCGCCGTGGTATTTCAGATGATATATCTAAAGGAACCATATTGCACAAGCTGCCAGAATTTGATCATATCTATGTTGCTGCTCCCAAAATGCTAATCTCTTCTGAATTAATTTCCTATGCGAAGTTACTTAGAGTTGGGCTCTTAGGTATAAAAGAAGATTCTATTGAATGGCTTCAAAAATCAGAGGAGCTAGAACCTGCACAGCTTCTAGGAGGCGGTGGGTACCCTAGTCAAGTAAAACCTGGTTCCATATTTAAAGTATCGAGAAATGTTGAAAATCGTGGTAAGAAGGTTGTACGTCACTTAGAGATGTTCTTTGTACGGGGGGGACCATTTACTACTGTTCCTAAAGAAAAGTCCCGTTATAAGTTAGCTAAGTTGTCTCCAGGTAAGTCTTGGGACGTCGAATTCAAAATCAAGGTCAAAAAATCTACGAGGGATGAGACTTATCCCCTATGTCTTTCTTGTATAGCCGATGGTATTAAAGCGTCTGGCATGGTCTGTAATATCGAAATTGCTAGTGAACAGATTAAGAAATAGAAAATAGTCAATGGTCAATAGTCAATTGAAAAGGGGAGTAAATCATGGGCTTTCCAAAAATCAGAATGCGAAGGCTGCGCAGCAGTAGTGCAATACGAAGACTCGTACGAAAAACTACCTTGAGTGTCGATGATTTGGTGTATCCGTTATTTGTCAGGGAAGGTTCCGGCATCAAGGAGCCGATTAAGTCAATGACCGACTGTTTTCATTTTTCACCGGATACCATTGCTGCCGAAGCCGTGGAAGTTGCATCTCTGAGCATACCTGCGGTGCTGCTTTTTGGCCTGCCGGACAAAAAAGATGATATCGGCACACAAGCATGGGCCGAAGACGGCGTTGTCCAGAAGGCTATAAGAGAGATCAAAAAGGCAACCCCGGAACTTTTGATTGTTACCGATGTTTGCCTTTGTGAATATACCAGCCACGGCCATTGTGGCGTCATAAAAGACAACAAAGTCGATAACGACCCAACCTGTGAGCTCCTGGCAAAAATGGCCCTTTCGCACGTCCAGGCCGGTGCCGATATAGTTGCCCCTTCGGATATGATGGATGGCCGGATAAGCTCCATTCGTGAAGCCCTCGAAGAAAACGATTTCAAGGATGTCACGATTATGTCTTATGCTGCTAAGTATGCCTCTGCCTTCTATGGCCCTTTCAGGGATGCCGCCG
>JABMRO010000055.1 GCA_013202635.1 Planctomycetota bacterium | reverse complement strand
GTTCGCACCATACGGTTTTCATCGCGCAGAGCAGAAATAACCAACGGTACTATATCCTGCTCGCCGATGTCTGCCAGACCCTTGATGGCCGCACTTCGAATAATAGGAGTTTCGTCTTTACCGGCCAGTTCCTTATAGATTACAATGGCCTGATTTCTTTTGCCGTCATCTACGAGGTCTTCGGCGCATCTAAGGTACGCGTCTGTCGCTGCGAATCGAAGTTCCGAATCACCTTTGGCTCTGGTTTCAACCAATAATTTTATCGCCCGTGCACCACCGATTTTTCCCAGCGCCGCGACCGCAGCCTCGCCGACTTCCCTTTCTGCTCCGAACACAAGTTTACCGATTGCTTCTACGCTTTGGTTATCACCTCTGTCGCCTAATAGATTTATAATACGAATCTGCACTTTTGGCGAGACCTTGTTCAGCGCTTCGCGCAGCGCTTTACCGGCCTCCTCGCTCGGGTTCTGTCCTATTGCATAGCATGCTATGTCCGCAGTCTCCTCGTCCATCAGCAGCCTGGCGATTGCGGGAACCGAATCAGCCGTACCGATAAACCAAAGCTGCCTGCAGATGAACGACTTGCATTCCAATGTGGCATTGGCAAGTAAATCAGCCAGTCGAAGCTCGATGTATTTACGCTGCTCGGACTGGTTTTGTGATTCCCGGATGAGTTTTTCAACAGCGATAAGCGGCTCTCTGCTCATCCCGCGTTCATAGTTGACAATCGCGGCTAATTTCTCGTCAATCTCCGATTTATTGAACACTGCCCCGACAGTATTGCTTAGAGCGAAATTCACGCACACCCATACCAGCAGCAGCCGGATAAGTGCCTTTGCGGAAATTCTCATGGTCTTATCCTTTGGCTATCGGTTGGATTTGCTTTTATTCTCAAAATAAACAGGACCGCCCCATTTACCCGTTACCACAATATCAAGGTCTCCATCGCCATCCATATCAACCACGGGAATATTCAAACTTGAGCCGATACCCTCACTATATGAAATAGTGTGCTTGACCCATTCAACAGAAGCACCGCGCTTCAGTTCATACCAGTAAACGCACAACGGAGAACGGGCGTCCGGGTCGTTGCCGTTATGGGCAAGATATCGTTTTCCTGTAACAAGGTCGAGATCACCATCCTCATCAAGGTCGGCTAACGTTATGCTGTGAGCCTGAGACCATGACTTATCAATCAGATATTGTTGCCAGGATCTTTTCGAGCCTTTTCTTATCTGTTTATACCAGAAGATTCCATGTTTATGAGCCGAGCTGGTTATGATATCGTTCAGTCCGTCCTCATCGACATCATAAACCCATATCTGGGGCGTATGTTCAGTTTGCCCCTCAACAAGGCTGCCGAGTGCCAGGGGGTGTTCTTTCCATTGACCTCTGCGCAGGTCAGTCGGCGCCTCATACCAGGCGCTGGGCCGCAGAATATCAGGTCGGCCGTCTCCGTTAACGTCCCCGACACCACCACCGAATGGCTTATCCTTTTGGCTGACTTGCTGTTTAATCAGCCCGCGCTTGCCGTCGGCCTTGATACCAATCTCGTACCACTTGGTATCTTTGGTGTCGGGCAGAATCTCGAGCTTTTTACCGTCGCCGTCTATGTCCCACAGTTCTCCGCATTCATAGTTGCCGTTCTTTTCGGCGACAGTCATCGGCCATTCACCGCCCGCCGCTCCGGTATTACGGTACCACTCAACCTGTTTGCTGAACCAGCCGCATGTTACAACATCCAGCAGCCCGTCGCCATCGACATCCAGCGGTATGTTCATAAAATCATCCCAGTACCCGATGCCTTTTTCGTTAACTGTATGTGTATTGCCTTGTGCATCGACCTTGCCTTCCAACGCTCGGAACTTATGGGCTTTCCAGTATGGTGCTTCATACCAGTAGGGCCCGGCCAAAATGTCCGGCTTTCCGTCGTTGTTGAAATCTCCCACACAACAGGCCTCACTACGGAAATGCCCCACACGATGAGCGACAAACTTTACCGGCTTTGATGACTGTGCGATGGCGGAACATCCGGCCGCCAATGACACAGCCACAAAAAGAACGATAACAATAAGCTTGCTGCGATAAATGTAATTGCGGATACTCATCTTTCATTTTTCCTTTCTGAGTTATTGAGTTTTATCTTAATAGAACCTGGGGTGTTCCTGACAAATCATTATAGGTGCCACGGTCTTCGCATCGGCCTCGATATCATTTTGTCCGCCTCGGGGTCGTTCACAAAACGCTCTGTATAAGAGTTCCATCTCATATTGCGTCCGAGCCGCAGGCAGATATTGGCAACGTGGCAGGTAGTTGTAGAGCGGTGAGCCGCCTCGGCTGAGGCGATAGTCCTGGCCCGGGTTTTCACACAATTCAGGAAATTACGATGATGGCCCTGCCAGTTTGCCGAGTCGGTCCAGTTCTGTTTCTCGAACTTTCTGTTTGCCAGTAACGATTTGGGATGCGCGTCAACATTGCCGCCGTCATCGACATACACCCAGCCTTCCGTACCCTCGAACTTAACCGACAGTTGTGTATTTAAGTTAGGCCAGATATCCGGTGTCTTTGTATCGTACATTATCAGCTTAACGCCATCGGCATATCTGGCCTCGACATGCAGGGCGATAGGAACGTTGCAAAATCCTTTGCCGGGGAATTTAGCCGTGCCTTCGTATTCGACAGGCCCCGTCATTTCACTATCGTTTGCCATCTGGGCAAGGTCATTGCAGTGGCAGCCCCAGTCGGTTACCATCCCGCCGCTGTAGTCGAAGTGGTTTTTCCAGAGATTGCGAACAAAGCTCGAATTGTAAGGTATGTGCGGTGTCGGCCCGAGCCACATATCGTAGTCGAAACCTTCAGGGACAGGTTCGGGTTTAAGCACGCCCGAGCTTTGCCCGGCCCTCACGTAGCTGTGAAGAGTATGCAGCTTGCCGAGCCTGCCGCTGCGGGCGGTATTGACTGCGAACGCAAAACTCCTCATGCTTCGCCGCTGCGTACCGCACTGATAAACCGTTCCGTATCGCTTCATGGTATCGGCTACTACACGGCCCTCGGCGATAGTCAGGGACATCGGTTTTTCACAGTAAATATCTTTTCCGGCCTTCGCTGCGTAAATCGATGTCAGCGCATGCCAGCGGTCTCCCGTCGCGCTCAGTACCGCATCGATATCATCACGCCTAAGGAGCTTTCGAAAATCCTTATAGGCTACGCAATCCTTGTTCCCGTAGTTTTCGTCAACCACAGCCTTGGCTTTGTTGCGCCGCTCCGTATCCGCATCGCATACGGCGATGAACTGCACGTCTGCACGCGTCATAAAATTACGCATATCTCGTGTGCCTTGTCCGCCAAGTCCTATGCCTCCCATTGTGATTCGTTCGCTTGGTGGAACAGAGCCGTCTTTGCCCAGCGCCGACGACGGAACAATGTACGGTAAAGCAGCCGCCGCGCTCAGAGCGGCAGTACCGCGCTTAAGAAAGTGCCTTCTTGTAATCTGCCTCATAGAACCAACCTCCAAATGACTCTTTTTTAGTTTGTCCGGTGCTGCCGTTTTTCGAGAAGAGACTCTAAAAAAGTTGCCGAACAGGTTTGTGTTTTGAAAAAGCCTGCGATTCTGCCCCTGTCTCGTTAGGGGTCTTCGGTATTTTCTGCTTCTTCGGGCTTTTCCTCGTCCTCGATTAAATCTGAGAGTTCCTTAATCAGATTCTTCGCCTTCCACTCGGCTATTTCATAAACCCATCCCTTATGTTTCGCAGTGAATTTTATAGCTCCCTCCTGCGCGAGAAGTTTGGCTTCTTTCTTTTTCAGCTCTTCTTCCGACTCGACTTCACTGCCTTTTGTTACGCCCGTTTTATCCGCGAAATCCGCTTCACAAACAACATAAGTTTTATCGTCCTTTTGAGCTATCTTCAGGGTATAAACAGTCGAGTTCTTCAGTGTGCAAACATATTGTTTGGCAAAGGTCAAATCGCCTGATTTTTTCATAACGTCATCGCATGTCAAATTCGTCAAAGCGGTAAAGACGTTATCGCCATCATCACTTTTATACTTTTTACCGGCCGGAATGTTCTCTAATATAACGCCTTTTCCGTCATCCGTTGTTTTCAGTGTATATTTACCGCTCGCAGAACCAACCGTTACTGACACAATATCCTCTCGCTTTACTGAAATAAGCTCCTGTCCAATGTAACTCATCGCCGTGCCTCCTATCCACGGCAGACTTGGCGCCACATAGACCGAGTCGTTCGAGGCTAATCTTACGTAAGTACCCTGCCCAAGCTCTTTGGCTTTTCCTCCGACAATGCCTGTAAGCAGCGATGAGTCCGCCTTGAAAAATTTAACCATAGCGCTGGCCTTTTCCTCCGTTAGTTCGAGGTCCTCGTGATTTGCCGCGTTGTCTGTAATAAACTGTGATGTCTGAATCTCCAAAGCCTTGGTAATCAAATTATTGATTTCACTTGCTTTGGCCGGATAGTTGTCCTTATTGACAACAACGAAACCCCCTCGCTGGCGCTTAAGCGTAACCATATCTTCGCCGTTTCCCAAAACAATACTGTCTATATCAGCCGGATCAAGCCCCTGGATAAGATAAGCCGGCCCGTCCGTTTCCGTCCTCGGCCTGTTTGATACACGGGACTGGGCCACCGCCCATATTACCATTAAAACCGCAACTATACCTAATATTGTCAGTTTCCTGTTACTCATCTATTAAACTCCTGCTTTCCGTCTTCGATATTAGGTATTATTTTTTTCATTTTTTTTACAAAATCCCTGACC
>JABMRO010000760.1 GCA_013202635.1 Planctomycetota bacterium | reverse complement strand
GCGCTGTTATCATTTGCACAAGATTCTTATCGCTAAGTAAATGCCTGAATTGTGAACTTCCGACTTCCATGGCGGGTCGAAGCCTCGGGAAAGAAAACGAAACGTGAGATTGCCAATAGCGTTTGATTAAATAATGGGCGTGTTCTGCAAGGGCCAGGGTCTCAATTCGCCAGTCAGTCAGACCTAAAAGAACACCTAATCCAACCTCGCGCATTGACGCGGCGGCAATATTCTCAGGAGTTTCAAGCCTGTTATCGTAGTCGGACTTTGGGCCTGAGGGGTGATAGTATTTGTAGGCTTTTCGGTCGTATGTTTCCTGATAGAGTGTTACACCTTCGATACCCGCCTTAAAGAGTTGGGCATATTCGCTACTGCTCATCTGATAAATTTCTATTGATATTGAGGCGAATTTCTCCCTCAGCTTGCCGGCAAGCTCGACGAGGTAATCAACGCTGATAAATTTTCTGTCTTCGCTGCTGACAAGCAGTATGTCTCTGAAGCCCTCGGAGCCAATAATATTTGCCTCTTCCAAAGCCTGGTCGATTGTCAATCTCGTCCGCTCGGATTTGTTTTCCTTATTGAAGCCGCAGTAGTAACAACTGTTCGTACAGTAATTGGATAAATACAACGGGGCATACAGCCTGATTGTCGGCCCGAATCTTTGGATGGTTAGCTGATGAGCCAACTGGGCCATTTGTTCAAGATATTTTTCAGCAGCCGGCGAAATAAGGGCCAGGAGCCTGTCAAAACTGTAAGTGCCTGTGGGCCCGGACAAGGCTCTTTCAACGTCATTGCTGCTGATTTTCTCTAACTGTTGCCGCCAATGTTTATCGTTACCGTCGAGACCTTTTTCAGCAAGGATCGTTTTTATATCTGCGTTGGTATATTTTACTGAGCGTGACATTTCTATTTTTCTCTGAGGAAACCCGTCAGCGGGCTCGAAGCACTTGCTCTTTTGCTGACAGAAGGCGTTCCGGATTCATAAGCCATCCGCCCAGCTTCGACCGCCAGCTTAAAAGCCGCAGCCATCTCAGGCGGGTCAGCCGCTGTGGCAATTGCCGTATTGACCAAAACCGCATCGGCGCCGATTTCCATCGCATCTGCGGCATGTGACGGCAGTCCCAGTCCCGCGTCAACTACCACCGGAACATTGGCCTGCTCTATTATAATTTCAAGGGCTGCTCGGGTGTTGAGCCCCTGGTTCGACCCAATAGGGCTTGCAAGGGGCATCACCGTTGCGGTGCCCGCATCTTCGAGTTTCTTTGCCAAAATCGGGTCTGCATTGATATACGGCAGGACGACAAAATCATCTTTGATCAGAATCTCGGCGGCCTTTAACGTCTCCACCGGGTCGGGAAGCAAATAATACGGGTCCGGCGTGACCTCCAGTTTGAGCCAGTTAATGCCGGTTGCTGCTCGTGCCAGATTTGCCAGGCGGACAGCCTCATCGGCGCTGCGTGCACCGGATGTGTTTGGAAGCAGCAGATAGGTGGTCCGGTCAATCGCACTGAGCATGTCGTCATTTTCATTTTCTATATCGACTCTGCGAAGTGCAACGGTGACAATTTCCGCGGACGACTTTTCGATGGCTTCGGCCATAAGCTCACACGATGCAAACTTGCCCGTTCCAATAAGCAGCCGGGAATTAAATTCTCTTCCTGCAATAATTAATTTATCCATATAATCAGCCCCCTCCTACAAACCGAACTAATTCGATCCTTTGGCCGCTGGATAGCTGTGTTTGTGAAAAGCCTTCTCTGGCAATAATGTTACCATTAATTTCAGCTACCACGGTTGCCTGATGAATATCCAACTGCTTCAACAATTCAATCAGCGTTTTGGGTATTCCATCAGGAAATTGCTTTTCAATACCGTTTATCTTCAGAACTTCCATTATAAACTCACCGGCCCGATTTATCGCGATTAAATATTACTTTCACATTCGACTAACGCTCAGTGCAGGGTTTTTTGGTCTTTTGTAAGTAACTCATTGAGCGAACCTGAGCGGAAACCCTGCAGGTCAACCGTAATATATTTGAAGCCGATGGATTTCAGTTTTTCAACTATCTTTTGTCTTCCCGGCTCGGTTGTAATTTTCTCCATATCCTCCGGACGTACTTCAATTCGGGCAATCGTATCGTGATGACGCACGCGAAATTCAACAAAGCCCATTTCTCGTAAAAAATCTTCGGCTTCGTCAACCTGTTTTAATCGTTGTTCCGTAACTTCCAGGCCGTACGTAACTCTGGAAGCAAGGCAAGGTGAAGCCGGTATATCCGCGGTGGGCAAATTGAGTTTTCTGCTCATATCCCGGATGTCGTCTTTGGTCATTTGGGCTTCCATAAGAGGGGAAAGGACACCATATAACCGGGCTGCTTTATTGCCGGGTCGGAAATCATCCATATCATCGAAATTACAACCGCAAATGACATTGTCAAATCCTTTCTTCTCAGCGATGTTTTGCAGAACCGTGTAGAGATGAGATTTGCAGTGAAAACAGCGGTCGGGATTATTTGCCGAGTACTTAGTATCCAGAACTTCGTGTACTTTAACCTCCTCAATCGCCGCCCCTATATCGGCGGCACATTCTATAGCCCGGTTGTATTGCGATTTTGCCAGGGATGAACTGATGCCGATACATGCCAGCACGTTTTCAGCTCCGAGAGTATCAACCGCTGCTTTTAAGAGGAAAGTGCTGTCAACTCCGCCGGAATACGCGACAACCACTTTGTCCAGTTTTTTGAGTATTGCCGCCAGCGAATTATATTTATCCTGAAAAGTCATGAAATCAAATACCTACTTTGAGACAAAAGGTGATAATTTTCGGAGCTGGTTTACAATTGGAGGGATCTTTTCAATCGTATAATCAACTTCTTCTTCAGTACTGTACCTGCTCAGGCTGAACCGAATCGAGCCGTGTGCGGCGGTGAACGGCACTCCCATCGCACGTAAGACATGGCTTGGCTCCAATGAGCCGGACGTGCAGGCCGAGCCGCTGCTGGCGCAGATGCCGTATTTATCCAACATGAGCAGAATAGCTTCGCCCTCGATATACTCGAAGCTGATATTAGTCGTATTGGGCAGGCGATTTTCCTTATCGCCGTTTAGCCGGGAATCAGGGCACTTTTCTAATATCGCACCCTCAAGCTTATCCCGCAGGTTCTTGACTTTGCTGTTTTCCTGCTCGAAATTCTTTGCCGCTAACTCACACGCCTTTCCAATGCCGACTATTCCTGGCACATTTTCGGTGCCCGCCCTTCTGCCGGCTTCCTGATGACCACCCAACATATATGGCGACAGCCGGGTTCCCTTGCGAACATATAACACGCCGACTCCTTTTGGTGCATGCAGTTTATGGCCGGAGAGACTAAGCAAATCGATATTGCTTTTCGAAAGGTTCAGCGGTATCTTGCCGACAGCCTGTACCGCATCGGTGTGGAATACTACTCCCTTCTCGGCAGCCAGGCTGGAAATCTTATCAATCGGAAATATCACACCGGTCTCATTGTTTGCGTACATTATCGTAACCAAAGCGGTATCATCGTCGAGTTGTTCGGCCAACTGCTCCAGATCAAGCTGACCATATTTGTCCACTCCCAGCTCAATAATGGTGTAGCCTTGATTTTCAAGTTCGCGGCAGACTGTCAGCACAGCCGGATGCTCAACTCTGGTAGTTATGATTTTGCGTTTGTGAGGCAGTGCGGCCAATGTGCCCTTAATAGCGGTGTTGTCACTTTCTGTGCCGCCGCTTGTAAATACAATCTCACTTGGTTCGCAACCGAGTAAGCCGGCAACCTGCTCACGCGCCTGACCTATTCTGCGACCCATCTGTCCGCCAAAAGTATGCATGCTCGAAGGATTACCGTACAACTCACAGAACAACGGTTGTATTTCTTCAAGCACCTCTTGGGCTACTTGTGTCGTGGCGTTATTATCGAAATATATGGTTTTCATTTTTTATTCCCTGTGATTATGAGGTTGCTTAGCAGATTCTTTGTCCTCCTCAACGAAAAGCTCCTCGGAGACAAATTCCTTCAGTTTGGCCTCGACCACGTCCTTCATTGTAAAATCGGCCAGAGTACACTGGGCACACATCCCTCTGAATGCGACGACAACTTTATTACCTTCAACATCTATCAGCTCAACATTACCTCCATGAGCCCTAAGGGCCGGCCTGATTTGCTCATTTATTGTCTGCTGTATTAACTGTATCTTCTGGATATTGGTAAGTTTTCCAACTCGCCGAGTTATGGTTACTGGGGCTTGTTTTATTTCATCCGGCTGAATCTTTTTTATCATTTTTTCGATTTCGCCCTGGCATCCCCCGCAGCCACCACCCGCTTTGCAGTAATTCGTAACCTCTTCCACTGTTTCCAGATTATTCTCACGTATTACTCTTTCGATTTCCTTGTCGGTTACGCCGAAGCAGGTGCAGACAATATTACCTTCAATCTCATGTTTTTTCTTTCCGCCGCCCTGGAAATTTTCAATCGCTGCTTCGAGGGCTTCTCTACCCATAACCGAGCAGTGCATCTTCTGTTCCGGTAAACCGCCCAGATAGTCGGCAATATCTTTGTTGGTTACTTTGAGGGCTTCATCCAGAGTCAGGCCTTTTATCAATTCGGTTAAGACCGACGATGTCGCAATTGCGCTTGCGCAGCCGAACGTTTTGAACATTGCTTCCTTAATCCTGCCATCCTCGCCGAGTTTAAACGTCAGCTTCAAGGCATCGCCGCAGGCCAATGATCCTACCTCGCCGATCCCATCCGGATTTTCGACTTCGCCAACGTTTCGCGGATTAAAAAAATGGTCTTTGAGTTTATCTGTATATTCCCACAT
>JABMRO010000759.1 GCA_013202635.1 Planctomycetota bacterium | reverse complement strand
TCTTGCGCAATATCAATTTGACTATCAAAAAAGGGGAATATTTGGCCATCATGGGGCCCAGCGGCTCAGGCAAATCCACACTGCTCAATATGATTGGTTGTCTGGATCGTCCTTCGAGCGGTGACTACTTCCTTGGGGACCAGAATGTTTCTGAACTTGAGGATGACCAACTATCCTTAATACGTGGTGCGCGTATTGGTTTTGTGTTTCAATCATTTAATCTGATTAGCCAGCTCAATGTTATTGAGAATATCGAGGTTCCAATGTATTACCAGGGCTTTACTGAGGAGGAAAGCGCCGAGCGCGCCAAGGAATTGGCTACAATGGTAGGGCTTGGCGACAGGATCAATCATCGGCCTTCGGAACTAAGTGGTGGTCAGCAGCAGAGAGTAGCAATTGCAAGGGCGCTGGCGAATGATCCGCTGATTATTCTTGCTGACGAGCCGACGGGTAATCTTGATTCCCAAAGCGGTAAAGATATTTTATCTATTATTGACCGTTTGCATGAAGAGGGCAAAACATTGATTGCCGTTACGCATGATGAAGGGATTGCCGCGCACGCCGAACGGACCATAATTCTTTTCGACGGGCGAATAGACCAGGAACGATATAACGGAGATAAACGGTAGCAAGCTATGTTTGTATTTCGATTAAAACGTACAGTTAAATTAGGGGTAAAAAGCCTGTGGATGCACCGGCTTCGCTCGACTCTGACGACTTTGGGTATTATTTTCGGCGTTGCTTCTGTTATTGCCATGCTTGCCATAGGTGAGGGTGCCAGCCAGGATGCACAGGAACAAATTGCCCGTCTTGGCAGCCGCAATGTTATTATTAAAACTGTTAAACCTCCTGAAGAGCAGGATGCGAGCGGCGAGAGTTCAAGTATGCTTGATTATGGCCTGACATACTCCGACGCCGAGCGTTTCCGAAATGGTATTCCTGACGTTGAAGTTATCGTGCCTATTCGTCGGCTCTCGGAACAGGCCTGGTATCGTAACCGAAAGGCATCCATAGAGATAGTTGGTACAGTGCCGTGGCATCCTGATACTTCGCCGATTAAATTAAGAATGGGACGGTTCCTCAGCAGCACAGATATGCATTACAAGCAGAGTATTTGTGTTGTTGATGAGCGGGTAGTCAAAGACCTATTTGTATTTGATGACCCATTAGGCCAGGATTTGAAAATAGCGAGTGATTATTACCGGGTGGTTGGTATTGTCAGCGCACAAGCATCCAGCTCAGCAGAGAACGGCTTAAACAGTGCGGCTTCAGCAACACAGGGGCAGGGTGGTGCAAATGTGGCTAACATCTATATTCCTTTGACCACAGTTAAGGACCGCTTCGGAGAGATATCACTTCAATTTAGCGGAACCAGTCGCAATATAGAAAAAGTTGAACTCCAGGAGATAATTGTAAAAGTCGGCCAAATGGAAAACGTGCTGCCTGTACGTGATATATTAGGGACATTATTGGCCCGATTCCACAAGAAAGATGACTATCAGATAATCGTTCCTCTGGAGCTGTTGAAACAGGCCGAGCGTACAAAACTTATTTTCAGTATCGTACTGGGCTCAATCGCTGCAATCTCACTTGTGGTCGGTGGCATAGGAATTATGAACATTATGTTGGCAACTGTCAGTGAGCGAACACGCGAAATTGGCATCCGCCGTGCTCTTGGTGCCAAGAAGAATGATATTATCATTCAGTTCCTGTCAGAAACTTTAATTTTAACACTGGCTGGAGGTGTTCTGGGGATTATATTGGGTTCTCTAATACCGTTTTTAGTAACTTATTTTGGCAAAATGCCTACCATCATTACGGGCAGTTCTTTAGTTCTGTCCTTTGGTATTAGTGCAGCGGTTGGAATAACCTTTGGTTTGTATCCGGCCTATCGTGCGGCTAATATGGACCCAATTGAATCGCTGAGGCATGAATAGGCCTTTGTAGCATGTTCAAAACCGTTATCGGTACTCTTATGCTGTATTTCTAATCAGTAACTGCATAAGCAGTAAGCGGAGCCATAGAGTTGCTGTCGAATTGTCTTTATGAATCCAACAGATCTTCCGGTGTCAGTTGAGTTTTCCCCAGTTGATTGTGAACTTTCTCAACCCATGAGACCATAGCTTTAACTGACTTTATTAGTAAACATTTTAACCGCGGCTGCTTTGATAGAGGCCTTATGGCTGATAGTGATAATTTCTGCAGGCCTTTCAACAATCCCATGCATTTTTTGGTCTTTTGGATGGTTAATCAATTATAGTTCATCGGCAAAAATGAAAATCTTTTCAATTGTATCTGGCTTCGGTTTATCGTCAATAATCATAAGTTACTTCTGGTTTTTTTGCGGCAAGCTGAGAGATAAAGTGCCTAAAAAGATTTTTATCGGTCTGATGATTACAAAGGTCAATTCTAAGACGATAAAAAGTTCATTTGCCTTTAATTATGTATTTTATCAAAGGCATTGACTTGGCTGGTGTTAATATGTTAAAATAAGTACAACTAAAATTTTACGAAGAATGAATTGCAGTTTGTGGCCCAAACAATCAGTGAGGAAGGGGTCGGAAGTGTTCAGGTCTTTAATTATCTCATATTTTAGTCTCACAATAGTCTTATCATTGGTCGGATTTGTGAAGGCTGATGCTCTGCAAAGCAACTCCCTACGTAGCACAAGTGCTCAAGTAGATGGTCTGGATGTGGACTATAAAGCCGATTTGATAAGCTTAGAGAATATAGTTGAGAGCGTTCTGTTTGCAGATGATATTAATGAAACAATCCCTTCGGTTGTGATTAATGAGATTCATTACGACCCTGATGTCAAAACCGAACTGGTGGAGTTTGTTGAACTTTATAACTTTGGCTCAACAGATGTTAATCTTGCCGGCTGGTATTTCAGTGACGGTATCTCTTACCGGTTTGGCGCCGGGGCGATACTACCGGCAGGCGGCTACGTTATCGTGGCTCAGAACCCGGCTCATATTCACGCCAAATGGAGCAGCGGCAGGAATTTAGTACCACGGGCTTTAGTCTTTGGGCCATTCGAATTCGAGAGCAAGCTCGATAATAGCGGAGAAAAAGTAGAACTTTGCAATGCCGAAGGGAAGGAAATCGATCAAGTTGATTATCAGCTTGGGTTTCCCTGGCCTACTGTGGGTGATGGAGTGCCGGATAACCAGCTTGGTAGCGGCCCTTCTATCCAATTGGTTAATCCGTTGTTTGACAACGACCTTGGCGGCAGTTGGCGTTCGGCTTATCCCACACCGGCGGCGCGAAATACGGAGGTTTATGCCGACAACATTCCGCCTCATATCCGTCAGGTGAAACACCTGCCGTTGCAGCCTAAATCTGATGAGGTTGTAACCATTACCGCTAAGGTAACAGACTCCGATGGAGTAGCTGAAGTTTCGTTGGTATATCAAGTAGTCGAGCCGGGCAGCTATATTAATATCAACGACCGGCAGTATGACTCGAACTGGACCAGCATAGAGATGAATGATGACGGACTCAACGGAGATGAGGCCGCAGGCGATTATATTTACACAGTGCAAATGCCGGCTTCCCTGCAGACTCACCGTAGGCTGATACGCTATCGAATTGTAGTTATAGATAACAGCGGACAAGGCCTTAGGGTACCTTACCAGGATGACCCACAGCCGAATTTTGCATATTTTGTTTATGATGGTGTGCCGCCCTGGCGTGGGGCTATTCAACCCGGAGTTACG
>JABMRO010000758.1 GCA_013202635.1 Planctomycetota bacterium | reverse complement strand
TATCCAGGAACTTTTTATGTATCGTGGGAGGATACCATTCCTCTTTCGCCGACGCCATTGAATAAGCCTCCGGCTGCAACAGGTCTATTTGCAGTTGCCAGTCATCAAACTGAAGCTTCCACACTTTTAACCTGCCGGCCGGCAAGCTGCTGGCATCTTCAACAATTTCAAACAATTCCCCATAGTGGTCAATTTTAGTGCGGGGAATATTCTGCCAATCACTCCAGTTTCCGTCCTCACCCAATTCCTGTCGCTGCAACTGCACAGCAGCAAAAATCGGCATGGCAAGGCATGGGTCAGAATACTGTTCGTCCACATCATCGACAAAGCTTTCTTTAAACTTTTTGTATAACCCCTCAATATCAAATTTGGCTTCCACTGTTACAAGGTCGATATCGTTCGGCTCATTTGCAGCTTTATCATAAGGATTCTCCGGGGTAATAACATCCGTTGGTACATATGCAGCCGCTCTGATGTGCTCAATCGCAACGTCGCTAACCACACCAATCCGAGGAAGACGATACTCCCCCCCTCCCGGTCCTGTTCCTGTCCCATCGACTGCATAAGGCACCTGTGGCCATATGTTAACATCGATATCACTTATGGAAGAATCAAGCAGAGCAACAAACTCGGTAAGCTTCGACTTATAAGGCTCCAGGTCCTCAGGGGGAGTGTTAACCTTGTCCCTTAATTCCAAGGCCTCTTTGTGCACCTGTTCATCGACTGCTGCAGGGCTGTATTTCTCTTCGCCGTACGAAACCTGGTTGGGGCTGAAAATAACACGTGTAATCAAAAGCCAGGCGCATACAAGCCCAACAATCACCAAAACTATTTTCTCTATATGTGCCTCGAAAAAGCTTCCTATTTTAATCATATCTCAAATCCCGCTTTACATTTTTCTTAATGTTTTATCGGCCTGTCTTTGGTTCTGCGGCCGCTATTATCGCTTCCTTGACGGTTGCCGGTTTAATTTCCTCGTAGCCATCCTTGTTGAAGATATATTCGCAAATTAAATCCAATTCTACCACAGGATCGTCGCCAAAATCATAAAGACTGTAAGGATCATCTTCGATCGACCTGAACTTAGTCTCTAACACCGTTACCTGGTTATGCTTAAAAGTCTGCTCCTGTTCATTGCCGGTGAACCCCCTGAATTTATGCTCCTTGGCACTGCAAAGCTGCTGCAGAAACGGCATAACCGATTTTATATTAATCACAACGGCAATATTAAAATGTATAACGTCATTATCACTATCAACACCGGTAAATCTTCCTGTGCAGGATTCCGACAAACCATCGTCATTAGAATGAACGTAAATAGGCTTATCAACATCGTCCTTTCTTGTTTGCGAACTCCTGCGCTGGCTGCGCCCGGTAAAAACCCTGCCTCCTGCGCCGGGCCTTCTCAGACCCATATTAAAACTCATCTGCTTAAGCTGTTTGACCGGCGCTGTCAGAACACTGTCAAATTCCGAATTCACAGCACTTATAGTATCGAAAATATCTTCGATGACCCAGTAAGTTAACTGGAAATACCAGCAATCCTCGATCGCCTGATTAGGTTCAACCGCAAGTTTATAATCCGCCCAGAAATCGTATCCGCCTAAATCGGCAGGATTAGCATAAACAGAAACAGATTTCGCTCTCTCTCGGCAAATCTCGTCAATTATCATATTTTCAAGTTCGCCCATCATTCTCGACCGCCCCAAAGTTCTTCTCGAAGCCCCCCCCGGCCTACCTGATGGGGACCGTCCCGTCATCGGAGAACGCCCCATCCTCGGAGAAGATCGTCCCATCCTCGGAGAAGATCGTCCCATCGGAGAAGACCGTCCCATCGAACCTCCCATCATACCCGACCGCCCCCGCCGCAAACGGGAATTTACCGCTGATTCCTCAAGGCCTTTCTCTATCTCGGCTTCTGTCGGGTAATCACCCGCCCTGACACGGACAAGCAAATTATCTATCGCTCTTCGATAATGCTGGCCAAATTCCCGGAAAACAACCGTAGAGGAAATGTTAGGATCAAGAAATATATCATAGCTTAACAACTCTCTCATAGTAGTTTGCTGAGCCAATAGTACTATCTCATTGGCATCTTTGGCATGTTCTTTCTGATGTTTCTGCTCTTGTTCCAATGTCTTACTGGAAGGAGCACTTTTAAGTTCCCTTGCCACTCTCTCGCCTGGCTTAACACTTTTAGTCTGTATCTCCTCTTTGAATTTACCGCTCATAAGTTGCGTTATGACCAGGATAATTACAGCAACAAGCACTATAATAACCGACATCAGCAACGGTATGTTATTCTTAAAAACACTTAACTTCTGTAAAATATCTTTGAAATTCGGCATATCCATTTTTCATCTCACAAAATTATTCTATTTCACTCGTCTAATTTCTGCTGCCCTGTAGAGCCGGTAGTCGCCGGCGGAGCTGACCTGCCCATAGGTGCACCTCTCATATATGCAGGTACTTCAGGAGCTTTCGCCTTGACGGACTCAGGAGCATCTCTCCAGACAAACTTAACATTTAAAACAAACCAATGGTCATTAACCGTAAAAAACTGCTCGCCCCTGCGGTCGAGTTTTGGTCTTCCGTTCTCTTCCCACTCGGCAATTTTACTAATTGTTTCTCTTGTCATAGGGTCAACTAAAATCCACTCCGCCCCTTCTTGCTGCGCAGAACCGGGCGGCATTGGTTTATACCTAACATCCGTTACACCTATCCCCACAGGCATCTCAACTTCCCTGTTTACTTCCCCTATTTCCAGCGAGAATTGGTTAGGGTCGGTCTTCTTATAAACCTCAAAAGGGCTGTTGCCGTCAACAAAATCGTCGAGATGTAACAAGCGAGTAACCAAACCCCATTTATCCTGATTATCTTCAACTCCATAAGGATCCATCAATTCAGCTATCTTTTCATACGGACTGTAACCGCCTATATTTATTACAAAGCCGGGCAACTTTTCCTCGCCGGTTTGTCCTGCCGTTCCGAACATCCCTGAGCCATACATATATTGCCCTCCCATCCTCTCCATCTCCATCATCATTTCGTACCCGTACTCCCCTTCATATTCTTCGCCTCCGGCACCGGGAGCGCCCCGGCTCTTCCGGAACATATCCGCGCCGCCAAACTGGGCGGTCGCAATGTCACTTGAAAAGTAAGTCTCCATATTCGTTATAAATATCTGCTTTCGGTCCTTGCGTGGAATCTTCGTAATCCCTTTGACGTCACCTCTGGCAAAAGCCTGATAGAGCCGGGCTTGTTTGGGATTGTTCTTCTCATCCGGCAATGCTGAAATTATAGTTTCATACAGAGATGGAATCATTTCGCGATATTTGAAAGGTTCAAACTCCTTTTCTATTGTCGCTGCGTGTTCGTCACCTTTACGTTTTTCTTCATCGAGCTTCCGGTTGGCCTCCTCGAGAGTACCAAGAATACTGCTGGTTTTGTCTCGTACCGGACCGCCCTTTCCGTAATTCATCTTGTCCAGACCGGTCCTCCCAAAGCACAAAAGCGAAACCGTAAGCAGCATACACGCTGCGGCAATAAAGTACCTGCCCTTGCTCGCCCATGCCATTGAGCGGGCGATATTGCGGGGCAGAAGATTGCTCTCTATCCTGGCCATGCCCAGGCCCTGCAGGGCAAGACCGTAAACAATGCCGAAGTCGCAGAC
>JABMRO010000757.1 GCA_013202635.1 Planctomycetota bacterium | reverse complement strand
TGCATGCACTTTGCGGGCGATGTATTCGGCTATCTCATCGGAAATATTCAGACCTCGAAGGTGCGCCTTTTTTTGGACGATAGCAACTCTTGTCTCATAGCTCGGTGGGTCGATTCTTGTAACAAGACCCCAGTTAAATCTGCTGATAAGGCGTGTTTCGAGCGACGGAATCTTGCCGGGCGGGCTGTCGGCGCTGAGGATAATCTGTTTGCCGTTATTGTAAAGTGCATTAAAAGTGTGGAAGAATTCCTCCTGGCTGTGCTCGCGTTCTCGCAGAAACTGAACATCGTCAATTACCAGCATATCGACGGTGCGAAACTGGCTTTGAAAGCCGGACGTGTCCCCCTCCTCGATTGCCCTGATAAATCTGTTAACGAAATCTTCGCAGCTTAGGAACTGCATAACGGCACCGTTGGATTTCCGCTGGGCTTCGAAACAAACGGCATGCAAAAGATGTGTTTTACCCAGACCTGAATTGCCGTATATAAAAAGAGGATTGTAGGTATTTCCCGGCGATTGACTTACCGCAACACAGCTTGCATGAGCAAGTCGGTTGCTCGGTCCTACGACAAAATTATCAAATGTATAGTCAGGATGAAGTTTAAGGCTTCCGCTTTTATGTTCCTCGTGCAAAATAGTGCCATCAGAACCGGAGCTGAAGCGGCGTGAGCTGCTGTCATATTCTCTTGAAGTGCCGACTCCGAAATCTACTGTGACAAGATGGCCTGTTATCTGCTGAGCGGCCCGGGTGAAACTACTTTTGCAATTGTCCTGCAGGAACTGAACCGTCACCTCATCGGGACAGCCTATCCCGAGAGAACCGCCATCCATATGCAAAACCGTTAACTTGTCGAACCACTTGCGGGCGTTGGCCGGATCAAGCGTTTTTGTACGGTCGATTATATCAGCGAAAATGTCTTCAACTTCGCGAACTGCCACTTCACCATCCTTTGTGAATCGATGTTCTACGTAAAAGATAAATGCCCATTAAAACATCCCTGTTAAAAGTCTCCCATTTTATAACTTGTCCACCCCCCCCCCTCGCAGAATTGGGTCCCAAAACTCCACACCAATCAGGTGAGAGCTTATACTCAATCATTGTGGGATGGTAGTAGAAAATCTAACTTGAATCGCCCGATTTGTCAAAGAAAAATATCCAGCTCACAACAAAATTTCCAAAAAATGCACACTTTTTCGAAACCTATTATTGATGGTCCGAGCTTTAACGAGTTAAGTTAAGTCGAAAATTAAATCATGCCAGGACTTGAAATTTTCATAAATCCAGATACTATCATAGCTGCGCCGGGGCTGTTAGAAGCAAAACGACAACTTCTAACAGGGCCGGAATTGTTTTTAGCGAAAGGCAAACAGCTATGGGAATTTTTACCAAAACGGCAGGATATTTCAAAGACCGATTAGGCAAAACGCGTAACAAAATCAGCAGTTCACTTTCCTCGGTACTGTCTCTGGGAAGAAATATCGACGAAAGTCTGCTCGACGAACTGGAAGAAACGCTTATAAGCGACGATATCGGGGTCGAAACGACGGATAAGCTCGTATCAGAGTTGCGTGAAGCCTATCGTAACAGGCAAATCGCTCAGACTGACGATATTATACCGTTTCTCAAAGAGCATATTAAAAGCTATTGGCCGGACCGCGACAGACAACTACATCTGGCTCAGTCCGGCCCGACTGTTATACTTGTCGCCGGTGTCAACGGCACAGGCAAAACCACAAGTATTGCCAAACTTGCATATATATTGAATCGGAACAACAAAAAGGTCATTGTAGCCGCGTGCGACACATTCCGTGCCGCCGCTGTGGAACAACTGACAATATGGGCTGAACGTATTGGTGTGCAAATTGTAAAGCATCAGGCCGGCAGCGACCCGGCGGCGGTAGCCTTCGATGCCTGTGAGGCCGCTCTGGCAAGAGATACAGATATTCTTATTCTCGACACAGCCGGGCGATTACACACAAAAAAAGACCTGATGAAGCAGCTGACCAAAATTCGTGATGTGGTTGCCCGTAAAATACCCGACGCCCCGAACGAAGTACTGCTGGTTCTCGATGCCACTACAGGGCAAAATGCAATTATTCAGGCAAAAATATTCACAGAAGCCATTAACGTTACGGGGATATTCTTAGCTAAACTTGACGGCACTGCACGAGGTGGAATCGTTATCGCTATAAAAGACCAACTCGATATACCTGTAAAATTCATCGGCCTGGGGGAAAAACCGGAAGATATCGCAGAGTTTGACCCCAATACGTTTGTAGAAGCATTATTTGACTAATCAGGCAGAAAAAATATCCAATGTTAAAGTAGTTGCTGCAAAACAACTGAACTATTATTAATTTTGCTTTTCTTATTCGTTATTTGATTGGAGGAAAAATGAAAATATCATCAACCTCACAGGCAAAAATAAAATCAATGCTGCTGGTGGGATTACTGGGTATAGTCTTATCGGGCGCTACCTTCGCCGGGGAGAAAAACGTAAAGTATCAGCCAAAGTCCGGACCAGTGCTCTGGCCGTCGGAGCCCCCGGAAAACATTCCCTTCGAGCAATCAAAAGAATTAGTCGGGATATTATTCACCGGAAAACACAGTGACTATCGCCTCGCAGATACATGGTATCCCTCCTGGGCTTCGGATGACAATTTGTATTCTCCATGGACCGATGGTAAAACCGATGGAATCAGCTCCAGCTCAGGTGGACCCAATGCAACGACCGGCCAGGCGATTATGATTGGTGATGACCCACTTAATCTGAAAATCAAAGCTCTTGGTCTATCTAAGGGCAATCCGCACCCGTATCAGGGACGTTATCCGTGTGGAAGCCTGGTTTATAACGGCATCTGGTATTACGGCACTTATTGTTTGGGGCCCGCAGGAAGCGTCGAGCACAATGGCATGAGATGGAATTGGCCGGTGCTGGGGCCAATTCCGGGTTTCCGCATCTCCACGGACTTCGGTAAAACGTGGATAGACAGCCCACACACACCAGCTCAGCCGCTTTTCCCCGAGCCTGCTGAATTTATGGGGCCGGTGAAGATTGGCTCACCGAAATTTGTGGACTTCGGTAAAAACATGCAGCATTCACCCAACGGCAAGACCTACCTGGTAGGTTACGGAGCCCAAGAAGACGACCCCATGCCGAGATACGCCAACCTGAGCTGGATATCCGGTGACCAAATTTACCTCACGCGAGTCGTACCGAGCATCGAAAATATTAACGATGAATCAAAATATGAATACTTCGCAGGACACAGCAATAAAGGTAAGCCCATCTGGTCGTATAACTTCGAAGATATCAAGCCTCTGCTGGAATGGAACAACAATATGGGATGTGTTACTATCACCTATAATGCTCCGCTTAAAAAATATCTGATGTGTGTAACCGACGGCTGGCCAACTGTCGCGAAGATGAACTCTTATATCCTCGAATCGGATAAAATCACAGGACCTTGGAAACTCGTAACTTATATGAAAGAATTCGGCGAACAGGGCTATTTCCTTAATTTCCCATCAAAATTCATCAGCGAAGACGGGCACACACTTTGGTTGTGTTACTCGGGCAACTTCAGTCAGGGCTGGAACAATATCAGATTTAAGGCCAAACCTGCAGGAAGCCGTTACGGCCTTGTGCTGCAGGAAATCAAGCTGCTGGATTCAAAGATTTATCAGGAATACAGAAAAAAACAAAAGGAACAACTGCCGATAGACCCTGTTAAAAGCAAGAAAAACATCGCCGGTAAAGCCAAAGTAACTGCCTCATCAACCTTTGAAGGTTATAATGCAAAGGCAGCAGTCGATGGTGTGGTTGGAGGTTATCCGGAGAATATATCAGCCGAGTGGGCCAGTGACGGTCAAAAGGCATCAGCGAAGCTGCGATTGAGTTGGGACAAACCATATACCATCAATCGCATCTGGCTTTTTGACCGGCCTAATACGCATGCCGACCAGATTATCAGCGGCAGGCTCGCTTTCAGTGACGGCAGCAATATTAGCGTAGGCGCACTGCCTGATGACGCCTCCGCGGCTAAAGAAATTACTTTTTCACCCAGGAAGGTTCAGTGGCTTGAGTTTGTTGTCAGTTCTGTCAAGCCCCAAACACAGAATATCGGCTTAGCTGAAATTGCGGTCTTCACCGCTGAGGATTGACAATATTGCTTTAGAAAACTTTTTTCTTACCTCGAAATATATATTGAAAGGTCTGAATAATGGTTTCTTTCAACACTTTATTGAACAAAAATGTTTTCACTTATTTTTTCTTGATTTTTTTGACAGGCACAAATGTATTTGCACAAAAGGCGCTACCCAAACCAAAACGAGTTCCGCAACTGCAGGTCATACCGATGCCTTACCAACAGGCATCATTTCAGCGTAACGGAGTAGAAGTTACCCGATACCACTTTGGTCCCGGTCTTCATAGGCCTTTTTTATTTCCAGTAACCGGGCCCTCGGGACATTCGCTCACACGCATGGGACATCCGCATGACCCGGAATCACACAGCCATCATAATTCCGTTTGGATTTCCCACCACGATGTCAACGGAACAAACTTCTGGAGCGACGGCGGCAGTGGGAAAATTCGCCATAAACGCATCGTTAAATTCGAAGACACCGGCGAATGCTCTTCAATAATTACAGAAAATGAGTGGGTAACCGATGGAAACAAAGCCCTGCTTTTAGAAACACGGCAGGTAACGGTGCTGCTGCTCGGTGAGTCTGAATGGCTGCTGATTATTGATATGGAATTCAAGGCAAAGGATAAGACTGTTACGCTTGGAAAAACCCCTTTCGGAATGATTGGCGTCCGAATGGCCAAAACTATCGGCGTCAATGACGGCGGCGGGAGAATTCGCAACTCAGAAGGAGCAGTCAACGAGAAAGAGG
>JABMRO010000756.1 GCA_013202635.1 Planctomycetota bacterium | reverse complement strand
GTGTATTATGAACGCTATGTTGAAAAATAATCAGGCATGGAAACCGAAAATGCTATAAAAATTGTTGACTCTTAAGACAGTCGCTACCAGCTATTTTGGCGTATATTCGAGTAGAAATTGTTGGAGGCCGGGGAGGTCGTCGGTATTTAGCAGGTCAACGCCGTTATCCAGTAGTATGCGCCAGAGGTTGTGGCGTTCGGGCGAGGGGCTGTCAGGGGTGGCCCAGAATCTGACGATTCGGCCTTTGTTGTGCGCGGTTTGGACGATTGTTTGTAATTTCCGGCGCTGCTGTTGCGGCATAGGGCCGGAGCCTCTGTATGAGAAATAGCTCGACCAGTTATCGCTGATAATGGGGATTAGTGTTGCAGGTGCGTCGGACTGCAAATCCGCAAGCCTGCCGTCATAGCCGGCATAACGGAGAGGCTCCGATTCCATAAGTGCGCGGGGCCGATTGCCGGATACATATACAACCACCGCTTTGTCGTTGCGGCCGCTTGAAGAAAAGGAGGTAATAATGTTCTTGTACTCGGCCAGCATTTTGCTCAGCACTTTGTAGGTAGCAACAGCTTCGGTTTTGATGTCGATGAACAGGGTGAACTGCGGGCCGTTGGGATAGACCCGACCGGAGTTTCGGGCTATGCGTTTCTTCAGCGGTTCAAGATAGAGCGAGCGGAGTGTTCGGTCGGGTTTTATTTCATCGGAATCGTGAGCTACGAATAAATCGCCATCGACGAGATGGATGTCGGCCTCGACGCTGGTAAAGCCGTGGTCCAGCGCATCGAACAGTGGGCGGTCGTGTGCATAGTCGTTGTGGGCATGGGCATTGAGCAGAGGCGCGGGGCCGGGGGTGGTGGAAGATATTCTGCACGAGCAGGCGGGCAGGATTGATAACAGTAAAACGGTCGCGACTACAGATTTAGCTCTCATTGAAGTGTCTCCTTATGCTTTGTGGTTGATAATAAAATAATGGGTTAATTATTGCCTTGTTCTTTTAACATATTGCGAAGATAGACGTGCTCGTTGCCGTTCCAGGGTTTTGAGCAGATGTCAATATCGCCGTCTCCATCAACATCGGCGGCCTTTGCTTCGTGGCAGCGTTTGCCGCTCAGGATTTCGTGCTGTTTGAAGTTTCGGCCTTTGCCGTCCAGATTTTCCCAGATGAACCATTTATGGGGAGGTTTTTCGGTTAACGGCCCGCCGCCGGAGAAGACGTCGAGGTCGCCGTCGTTATCAAAATCGGCCAGGGCAAGCGAGTGGTAGTCCTGGCCGGCCTTGTCCGCGATTATATGTCTTTTCCATATTCGGCCTTTACCATCGCGGTTTTCGTGCCAGGCCACCCGGCCGCTTATACAATCTCCTTCGGCCTGGACGATGTCATTATCGCCGTCCTTATCGAGATCGGTTATCCAGGTTTTTGTCATAAGAGGAAATCTGGCTTTGGGTTGTCCGAAATCGATGTTATTATGTTCGGTCCATTTTGTGCCTTTTCCATCGGCATTCTCGAACCAGATGTTTGTGCGAACAACATCGTTATCGCCATCGCCGTCGATGTCGGCCACGCCTGCAGGGTCGATTGCACCGTGAACGGGTTTGCCGATTTTGTGCTCCTTCCATTTTTTAGTCGGGTCGGCGGGGATTTTATACCAGTAGAGTGCGCTTCTGTCGCTCATTGCGACGACGTCGAGTTTGCCGTCGCCATCAATGTCCGCAGCCACGTTGTCGTGGCAGCGTGCGGTAACGGCGTTGGGGTACATTATAAATTGTTCCTCCCGGGGTTTTCCGGTATTCCGGAACCATGCCTGTCCTGAGACCTGGTCCGGCCAGCCGTCGCCGTCTATATCGAAGGCTGTTCCGCCGACTTCGGTCGGGGCCTTTTGGGCGAGGGTATGTCTGAGCCAGTTATCGGGAGCCTTGTATTCGAACCACCATATCACCCCGCCGTTGCAGCCGGTTATCCAGTCCAGGTCGCCGTCTTTATCGACATCCACGAGAGAGGTCTGGCCCATTCGGTTGCCGATTTTGTCGATCTGGTGATATTCGAATTTGGGGATATCGGCACAGGCCAATGAGCCAAACAGGCCAATCGCCAAAATAATAACGGGCAAACGACGGACGCTTCTATATTCATGAGAAAACATAATAAACTCCTTTTGTTAATAGTGAATATGAATTCTGACAATAATGGATTTTATGCGTTAAATTATGGCCGGTTTTAGGAAAAAATTGAAACAAAATCCGGGCGAACAATAATTTTTATGGAAAATAGAGAATAATTTTTTCCCGGAGCGAACTTTCATGAACGGAAGGCGTATGAAATTACTCAAAGCCACGGGCTGAGGTTTTTTTACTTTCTCTCCTTTCCTCCTTGCCTCAGCCCATTTTTTATTTTAAACTGGATAATGCCGCCTGTGAGCCCGGAAAGGTTAAATTTTTTTCATTTTCGGCTAAAATATACATTTTTAACGAAAAATATTAAAAATTTATAGTTGACAAAATACAGGAAAAGGATTATTATGTTTTTAGGCGTATTTTGAAAATAGATGTAGCCATTTACCAAGCGGAAAAAAATTTTCAAATACAAACATTTTTTGTTAAAAAAAGTATAGACTTATATAGAGCTTTTTGATATATTGTTTCGAACACATTCACAGGGCTGAGGATATCTCGCTTTTTCCTCTCCCTCCGCACCTCAGCCCTGTTTCCTCCTTAAATAAACTCAGCCCTTGCTGAGTTTTTTTTTGCTTTCGTTTTCTACAAGTAACTGTTTGCAATATCGGGCAAACGCTTAACCGCGTAAAGTTCTTTTCGATTAATTGCCACCTGAATTCAGGTGTGATTTATTTGATGGGGATTATGTTTTCAGTATCGTCTCGTTGTGGTTTTTGCGGGGTGGTTGTAGTTAATGAAGAAGTATCTCAGGGCGTCGATGGGGTGGTCGTACAGGCCGTCTTTTAGGGGGAGTTCGCCGGTGGCGTTGCCGGAGTGCGGATAGTGATAACACTGCATTGCTTCAATGAGGCGTGTGCATCTCGGTGAGATTAGAAGCGTGCTTTGGCCGGAGCCGGAATGAACGGCCCGGCGGATTAGCTCAATGCCCTCCAGTATGCCGCTTCGTCTGGAGCGTACCGCTATGCCTAATGTACGCAGCTCTCGAACGGCACTTGTGCCGGTGACATCATTTACACCTTTGCCCGCGGGGTCGCAAAATGTAGCCGTTACCTGCTCTTCGGTTATCGGAGTTCGGGTCTTAATCTCATCAGCGTGTACATCAATAGTCGCCCTGCTGCGGACATACTCATCTATTACACGCACGAAGCCGTCGCCATCAACCTGAATCCACAAACAAACAAACGGATTTACAAATCCAAAATCAAGCGCGCGGTAAAGCGGAAGATTCGAGTCGTAATCGATGGGCCGAACATGTATATCCGGATCGAACTGAGCGAAGACCACATTTTCCCGTGAAGGTCTTTTACAAAGCATCTCGGCCTCCCATCCGGCCCTGCTGGACCTGCGCATTTGCGTTATGCAATCGTCGATTTTCAGATAGCCGTTGGCGGCTTTGGCTCTGCCCTGGCAATCATCCCACAAGGGACACTGCGAGCAGTTTCTGTCGGTGCATTTTTCAATCACTTCCCATATACACCATTTGAAAATGGGCGTGCCGATGTTCGGCGCGGCGGAAACCACCTTTTGCATTAAGCCATAAGGCCGATGCATAGTGCTGATAAGCTCCATAGCCGCGATGAGATTTTCAGTGCTTTGTGTGGTGAACTTGGCGGCAGCGAAAACATCTTCGTCGAAAAGCTCAAGCTCATCACAGCGGAGTTTTTGAATGTGCTGGCCACGGACACTGGTGGATGACTGCGTGAGTACCTCAACTGCCGAGCCATTGATAAAACGGCATTTTGCTTTGAGAGCGGGCCCGGCTAAAAAATGCTCGAGGCCATTGTTTAGAAAACCGGTCAGGTATTCATACATTCTGGTTGCCTGCTGGCCGGAGCCGCCGAGTATTCTGACCTGGCAGTTCGGCTTAAAGATACAGTCCAGAAACGTCGCGATTGCGGCCAATTCGGTTTTGCCGCCGGCACGGTTGGCCCAGATGACAGCATCGGCATTTGGCGGGCGATTGTATCTCGAATGAGGAGCAACAATCGCATCGGCAGAAAAGCTGTGCCAGAGATAATCCATCGGGCTGCTATGCTCGGGGCAAATTCTTTTGTCGGGCACATCAATTCCGAGAAAAACCTTAACGTAGTTTTTCAGGTCGCGTTTGGTGGCCGGCGAGGTACGCCGAAGCTCGGTGTAAATACGGGCCGCTCTCTCTATGTCGGTGGAAGTTCGAGAAAAGAGAGTTTGTGTCATTATTAAACCTCCTGATTTGAGTGTCGTTTAGAAACAGAGCGTAGGACATACTTACCAAAATATCCCCTCCTTATTTTGTTGTGTATGTGTTAATACTTCGGTTACTGCG
>JABMRO010000755.1 GCA_013202635.1 Planctomycetota bacterium | reverse complement strand
CGGCCTCCTGCTCCCAAAGCAGGCGCTCTAGCCAAGCTGAGCTACACCCCGGTAATTCTGGTGCTGCTGCCGGATGTCTGTTGCCCGATACCATTTCGGACAAAGCATATCACATGCATAACAAAAAATTATTTTACACGAAGCACATCAGTATTGCAATAGAATCCTGCTCGAGAGGTTGGGTTGAATGTTTCTATCCGGCGAGCCGGTTAATTTTGTGGGTTCATTACAACAACAACTACGTCGGTCAGGCTCTTAATATCACAGGTGGATTTAACTGTTATATCCCAGACCAGGGGATTTTCATCATTGCTTTTGCATTGGGACACTGCTCCGACAATCACTGGTGTACTAAGGAATCCGGGTCTTTTCTGGGCATAAACGATGTCGTCGATTTTGATTTTGTATTTTGTCGATACCAGTTGAACCTTGGCGGAACTGTTTCCATCACCCTGCATTATCCTGTCCATATTAAATTGCGCTATCTTTACTGCTATTTTGGATGCAGGGTCGCTAATTAGTCTGACCCGGGCGGTACGGTCGTCCACCTTGAATAAGGTTCCGATGATGCTCTCGTTGGCCAAAACAAATTGATCCTTAACAAGGCCGTCTTTTTGGCCGCGGTTGATTATGAGCTCACTGCGCAGCCCGTTAACAGAGGCTGCAATAACGTCGGCCAAAACGAAATCCACACCTTTCCAAGCAGGCCTGTCTCGCAGTCCCGACAGTTTTTCGACCTTTTGACGTTCTTGTTTCAACCATTCTGTAACGTTGGCAAGATGGTTATGAAGCCTGTTGTATCTCTCGCGACTTACGACGTCTGTGGGCATGTTCTGTTCCGATGCCATCCATCGGGATGCGGAAAGTGAAATGTTTCTGCCAATACCTAAAGGCCGACGAAAAATCCGAACAAATCCGAACTGAAATTTATTTGTTATCTTCTGCGGAGCAAAGAAAACAATAAGCCCGGCTAACATAAACCAGATAAATAACATTCGTCCGGAGACTTTGGTCGCATTCTTCGCCATAGCGTATTGTGTATTTCATATTACGTGCGAGGGCACTACGAATTATTCCCATCCATGCTCATTATGATTCATTGTATCCTTCCAAAGCTCAAGGTTTTCCATGTACACGCTGGTACCACGGGCTACCGAGCTGAGGGGGTCCTCGACCCTTTCGACTTTCAAGCCGGTTGCGTTTGTTAATGCTGCGTCCATTCCCCGCAGTAGTGAGCCGCCACCGCATATGTGGATGCCGTTGTCGATCAGGTCGGCGGACAATTCCGGCTCGGCCTTCTCCAGCGTTGCCGCAACCGCATCTATAATCATAGCTATGGGGCCTCGCAGGGCCTCACGGACTTCCTCACTTGTTATGACGATTTTTCTCGGCATTCCCGAGATGGTGTCTCTGCCTGCCACTTCCATAACCAATTCTTCTTGTAACGGCACAGCAGAGCCGATTTGTATCTTCACTTTTTCAGATCGTGCCTCACCGATAAGCAGATTATAAGTTTTCTTCAAATGGCTGATTATTGCTTCATCCATATCGTCGCCGCCGATGCGGATTGATTCGGAGGCGGCAATATCGGCAAGGCTCATTATGGCGACCTCGGTTGTCCCTCCGCCGATATCGACAATCATTGAGGCAGTGGGCTCGGCGATCGGTAGCTTGGCTCCGATTCCCGCCGCCATTGGCTCATCAATCAGATAGACTTTGCGTGCGCCGGCACGCTCGGCGGTACCTATGACCGCCTGCCGTTCAACATCGGTTATCCCGCCGGGCACGGCGATTACAACTCGAGGTCTGATAAGTCCGCCTTTGCCGTGTGCTTTCCTGATAAAATAAGTCAGCATTGCCTCGGTAATTTCAAAGTCGCTGATTACACCATCTTTGAGAGGCCTTATTGCGCTAATTGAGCCTGGCGTTTTGCCTAACATATCGCGGGCAACCAGGCCGACAGCTTCGCCGTTGTTCAGAACGATATTGGTCCCCTTGCGAACTGCAACTACCGAGGGTTCATTGAGGACAATACCTTTGTCGCGGACGCAAACCAGAGTACTGCATGTACCCAGGTCAATGCCCATATCCATACTGAACATGCCTAATATTGTGTCCATTAGCATTTTCGATTCATCCTTAAATTCTTCACTAAATATTTAGTTACCGTGCGCCATCACCTTTCCATGCTTTTGAGCTCACATCTCGATTGGCATTTTCGGGATGAGAAGTCCTTATCACAATATTTCGTTGCTCCCGCAAGCCGGGACAACGGGCATCCTGCCAGGATGCTAAAGCAATCTGTCTGTAGTTCGGCTTTACAAAAAAATCACTTTAAGTGGATTTATCTTTATATGGATACCCCTAATGCGGTTCGTGTTATATCGTTTGTATCAAAGTAACCGAATTTAACAGTTTTTAAAGCGGTTGATTTGGCCACAACAGCAACCATAACTATCTTAAAAACAATAAGATAGAGCAATTCGTCGTTTTGGGAAAAATAAAGAATCTCTTTTTATTAGCGATGTTTTATCCTTTGGTATGGGTCAAATCCTTTGGTTTGCCCAAAGGATGACGGCAATAACCGGCCTGCTCAATTAAGTCCTATAAAAAACAATAAAAGGTGAATCCAAAAGTTAAGAGAGCATAAGTGGCAGGTGCTCTTATTTCGTATCCTGTTATTGCCAGCTGTTAGGATAAAATATGGATTCAGGCTGAATGTCGAACTTTCTGCACAGCCCTTCAACAAGCTCCTCTGTCCTTTTTATCTGAAAGTCGGTTGGGATGGCGGCTTCGTTATCGGCTATAACACAGATATAAATAGTCTGTTCTTTTAATGTATCGCGGAAAACCGGCTCACCGTTCCGGTTTTGTCCGGATATGACCGACCTGTCTCGGTTTGGCCGAGTCAGGACAGGCGATGGTCTTTGCCATTTTTCGGTTGGTTGTATTAGGCCGTCGTGTCCGCCCTTACCGTTGCAGATAACAAAATGGCAATTAAGCCCATTAGAGACTTTTTCATTCTGTTCTCTATCGGGGTTAATATGCTCGGGGTTGCCCATACCGCCTAATACGCCATAGGCGGACTCAATGTTACCCGATTCTGTACCGCTATAGTAAATCTCGATCCGGCTCCAGAGTTTCGGGGATTGCTCGGCCCGGGAAAGAATGTATTTTTTCACAGAGCCAAGACGATTATAGCGCGATAGGCAAAATGCACCGGCAGATGGAGGATTATGACCCAGAGCATTAAGAATTATTGCGCCGAGTGTGATTGAAATCCCCAGAACCACAAGAACTTTTTTTTCCCTTGAGTGGGTTGCCATCAGTCAATCTCTGCTTAACTTGCTTTTTGGGCCGTGAAATTTAGCTTCCTCTATATTCCTTTACGAAATGGTGAGTCTTTTTGGCTTCCTGCCTCCAATATGATTTACTATCGGCCTTGCAGAAAAGCCTCTTTAGGTAACTTCTTTTTTTCACAAACTAAACCTAACGCATCTTTCTATTTGTGGGGTTTTTTATTGGAACCTGCAGGTTAACACGTCCTATATAGATACGCAGGAATGTAAGAGTATTAGGATAGGCTCGGACTCGAACGTATTTTCAGCGATTTGCGATATGCCGGAAACCTTTTTTCACCAAAACTATATTATGATATCTGTCAGACCGCTTTTTTTCTGCCGGTGCTTAAAACACAGCTTTTTTATGGACAAAAAGATAAATTTAGCACTTGTTCGGAGCTGTGAAATAATGTTTAATTGCGGTTTAATTGTCTTAAAAAACAAATGAACGGATGTAAACATGATAGCTTGTTTTATTGAGGTGAACTTAAGATGGCGGATTTGAAAGCATTAGCTGATGCGGTTATCAAAGGCGACCAAAAAGCTGCGGTTGAAATCACAAAAGCCGCTCTTGAAGAAGGCACACCGGCCAAAAGTGTGCTCCATGACGGACTAATTGCAGGTATGGACGTCGTCGGCGCTCGTTTCAAGAAAAATGAGGTTTACATACCTGAGGTGCTTATTGCTGCTCGGGCAATGAAAATGGCGATGGAATTTCTTGAGCCGGAGCTTGTAAAGGCCGGCGTTAAACCGATCGGAAGATGTATAATAGGGACCGTCCAGGGTGATTTGCACGATATCGGTAAGAATTTAGTGGCAATGATGCTCAAGGGTGCCGGCTTTGAGGTTATTGACCTCGGAGTGGATGTCGGACCTGATAAGTTTGTTGAGCAGGTTAAAACTCAGGGTGTTCAGGTGGTCGGCATGAGCGCACTTTTGACTACGACAATGCCCGGCATGGAAAAAGCCATACGGGCAATAAAAGATGCCGGCGTTTCAGTCAAGATTATGATAGGCGGAGCGCCCGTAACTCAGGGTTACGCCGACAAAATCGGTGCCGACGGCTACGCCGCCGACGCCGCTTCGGCCGTCGATATTGCCAAAACCCTCGTCGCATAAAATTATAAACTCAAAACTCAAAACTCAACACTCAAAACTAAATTACGGGGTCATTGCGAGGAGGCCGAAGGCCGACGCGGCAATCT
>JABMRO010000754.1 GCA_013202635.1 Planctomycetota bacterium | reverse complement strand
TGTTGAAATTTAAATAGTACCTGTTAAAAAATGCATTATAGTAAACACGGTCCATATTGAGAAAAGAATATGTCATTTGGCGCTTTTTAGACATATATTTTCTCCAAAACTTTCTTGTGTAAGGCACATAACAGTCCAACGAGCCGAAACAATCAGGTAAGCCAATCAACAAATTAGAGAGATCTGACGAAAGTACTTCTTTCAGTCTTTCGGCCAGGTCTTCAGAGGGATCGTGGAAAGCTATTCTACTGTAGTTCATACAAGCAAACTCTCCGTCCCCAAAACGAGATATAGAACATTTGTCATTTATGATCTTGTCCAGCGTCTCTTCTGTGCTTTTTATTTTTGGTATCTGAACAACGTAACTATCGTTCATAATTTTATCGTAAATTTCATAAGGCATATTTTCCAGCTTGCATTGAAATTCCTCAAGCTGTTTATGCTTTTGGCCCGAATAAAACAGTCTTTTCTTGAAGCGATCTAATTCTTTTTCAATTTTTCTAAGCACCATATTTTGACCTTAAATCGTAAATTACGGCTTATTTTTTAATCATTCTAACTGCGTATATATATCCTGTACTCATCTTCTTTGACAAAACTTTTGTACGTACGGCAAATTCATTTTCTGTTAGAATACCAAGCAATTCGTCGGGCCTATTATGATGGTACTCCATAAGAATAACATCTATGTTTCCAATTAGCTTTTCTTCATTAAGACGTTCAAATATCTCGAATTCTGCACCCTCGCAATCGCATTTAACGATTATATGCTTATTTCTATTTTCTTTTAAAATTGGTGCTATTTCTTTCGCTGCATCCTTGATGACAACTGATTCTTTTCTGATATTTTTTTCACCCTTGCAAACATCGTGAGTGGTACTCATGCCACCTGTCGCCTTGGCCATATAAGGCAGTTTCAGCATTATTTCTGCTTTGCCAAGACCGAAGTTAAAAGCTTTTATTTTTTCGCTCAGTTGCGGATTAAGCTCCAGATTCCTTTTTGCCAACTCAAAAGTTGGCTTAAACGGTTCGAAGGAATATATTTTTTTAATATTCGGATATGTAGCAAAAAAAAGTGAAGCTATACCACGATTCAGCCCTATATCAATCAAAACCGCGTCATGACTAAAATTTACGGCGTAGTCTTTATTAAGAAATACTTCTTTAGTAATTCCCATTGCCTCATGCGGCACATTGGAGATATCTATTTTGACACCTTCTGGAGTTGTAACAATCTCATCTTCTATTGTGCATCCGTGAGCCAAAAGTTTCTTGCGTCGACTCTTGGTGCCGATTAATTTACGTTTAATCTCTTTTCGCCACTTTTTTTGAGGCACAAAACAGCATAGGAGATTTACCAGTATTTTCACTATCAACAAATCCTCTCTGCCATTCTTACGGCATAGATATAACCGGTCTTCGCTCTTCGCGATGCAATCTTTCTTTGCACCGCGAAACCCTCCCGGGTGAGAATTTCCACAAGCCTGTCCGGAGGCTCGAAATGATACTCCATGATGACAACATCGATACGTCCTATCAGCCCCTGTTCGTCAAGGCAATCGAATATCTCAAACTCCGCACCCTCACAATCACATTTAACGATTATGTGTCTATTTTTATTTTCTTCTAAAATAGCAGCTATTTCTTTCGCCGCATCCTTGATGATAACTGTTTCTTTGTTTGCATTCTTTTCCCCCTTGCAAATATCGTGAGTGGTACTCATACAGCCAGTTCGCGTGCTCTGATACGGCATTTCCAACATCGCCTCCTTTCGGCCGAGTCCGACATTGGAGACGCGGATCTTCTCGCTCAATTGTGGATTCAACTCCAAGTTTCTCTTGGCCAACTCAAACGTCGGCCTGAACGGTTCAAAGGCATAGACACTTTTTATGTTCTCGTTGGCGGCAAAGCGAAGTGATACGGCCGCCCGATTCATGCCAATATCAATCAACACCGATTCTCTTCCAATATCCAGATTATACTCACTCTTGACGAATACCTCCCTGACCAAATACAGAGGGCAATCCGCCGTGTCGGAGACGTCTATGCAAACGCCCTGCGGCGTGGTCATGACACCATCGTTTAGTGTAAATCCCTGATTTAGAAGCTGATATTGCAGGCGCGGATTGACTACCAGGCGGTATCGAATACTTGTGCGCCACCGTTTTACGGGCACGAAGCAACACATGAACTTGACCAATGCTTTCACTACGGCGAAATCCTTCATTGCCACGAACTCCTTTCAATAGGTGCTTCAACGTCACCCATGTATTCGGTGTTGGTCCCATTTAGAATGCTAAAAAAATCGTTGGAAAAGTTAGTTTCTTTTACCACGATACAACTTGAATATTTTTGAAAGACATGCTGGTATTCGTTATCAAAAAGCTCAGGTTTGTAGATGACATAGGTCTGTATCAGCTCAGTTGCAAAGTGGTTATAAAGGCTCTCCAGATAGCCTTCAAGCTGTAAAGGACGATTTTTGGTAAACACAATGTTGCTTATCATTTTATCCATATTCTTCTAACCAACAGATAGATGATCAGTAATATTTATACCGGCGATGAAGAAAGTCGCGCATAAGTAGTTTAAACTTTTTCACCTGGTAAGATAGAGGGTTTGGACTTCTTCTGCCAAGATAAGCTTTGCGGTTTATTCGATAGTCTAAAACCTTTTTACGACAGAGTTTCAGTTCTTCCGGTTCAATCGTTTTAATCGCATTCGACTTGACGTCCCGAAAAACATGCTTTCTTCTTCCAGCGAGCACTTCGTTTCCATATTGTATGGTAGCGGATTGGTACTGCTTTTTCATAATCTTGTTTTCTTTGTTAAATTTTACGCTGCTGCTGTCATGATGATATCTGCCGAAGCTGGCGACCTCAGGCAAAAAATACGGCAGATAGCCTTTTGTACTGAAATTATAGCCGAAGCTCAGAAGTGCATTATTCTGTAAGAAAAAACCGGTAGGCTCGTATTTGGGAAAACACTCTTTGAACATATCAGCACGTACACAAAAGGTACTTTCAGGGCAAAGCGAAAAAGTGCCGAGCCAAAAGGGGAAGTGATCCATTTTTTGTGGCGGGGGATGATTTAAAAAATTAGAATATGCGATTTTTCCTGATGTTCCGTCTTCTGTCATGCACTGAGGCAATCCATAAACTAATGATACCTCTGGGTCGTTATCTAATACTTCGACACATTTGCCAAACCAATCGCGGTCCAAATATCCATCTGAGACGCAACAGAACATAATATATTCGCCGCGGCTCATCATCATTGCTTTGTAGAACCCCTCGTCTGGGTGTCTGTCTGGTTCGGATATCCATCTTATATGTTTATACTCTTCAAGAATTTTCAGGGTATTATCTGTGGAGGCACCGTCTACAAAAACGTGCTCATAATCCGTAAACGTCTGTTCCAAAATCGACTCTATGGTTTGCCGCAGGAAACGGCCTCCATTTTTGGAGGCTGTAATGACAGATATTTTTGGTCTTTCTTCCATATTTTTCCCTTCCAATTTAGTGGGCTAATTATAGCATCTAAAACTGAGTATGCTTTCTTTTTAGTCTGTGCTCGGTCATTTTCTTAATATGTTCAACGGTTTCTATGCCGAATAGTCGCTTTATTTTATCAAGGTAGCGGGGATTTTCAAAATAAGTATGAAAGGCATAATCACGAAAACTCAGCATTTCGCCTTGACTAAGATATTTAGTAGCCAAAGGAAAGGACTCATTGCCATACTGAGAATATCCCTCCCACGTTTCAGGTAGATCTCCACCTTGTTTTACTGCTTCTTCGTAAAGCTTTGAGCCGGGATAGGCCATCGTAGTATAAAAATTGGCCCATTCAGCATTAATACGCAGAGCCATCTCCAGAGTATCCTGCATACTATCCAAATCGTCATCCGGGAGTCCAAAAATAAAGTTAGCACCAATGTAGAGGCCTGCATCATAGGTCATTTTCACAACTTCATCTATGCTGCTCAGCTTATATTTCTTGTTTACGCTCTCCAAAACCCGTTTGTTGCCGGCTTCAAATCCGTATGCAGCCCAATTGATACCCGCCTGCTTCATCTTAGTAAGCATTTTAGGTGTTACGGTGTTCACACGAGCATAGGCCCACATATTTAAATCGTATCCTCTTTCGATTATTTTATCGCATAATTCTACAACACGCTTCTCGTTCATGGCAAACATTTCATCAATGATCTTGATATTTCGTATTCCATAATTTTTCACAAGAAAATCAATTTCATCGACAACTTTTTGCGGGCTGCGATAGCGGATACCGGATTTGCCGAATATAGCGTTGATGCAGCAAAAAGAACAGTTAAATGGACAGCCCAAACTACCATAGATAACGCCATAAGGCTGCCTGGATTCAATATTGCCAAAACAATGCCAATTATGTGCCCTGTATTCATCCATAGGTAATAAATCCCAGGCCGGCATGGGCAATTCATCCAGGTTTTTGAATACCGGCGCAGGGAATGCAAACTTAGGCTTTCCATTCTCCCTGTACCAGAGCCCTTCAATTTGAGAATAGTTTCCGTTGTTCTTAAGTGCGTCAATTAGCTTGGAAAGAGTATAGAAACCTTCTCCCTGGCAAACAAAATCCGCCTCTTCCTCTACCAGAGTGCGTTCAGCAAGAGCTGAAGGATGTAAACCGTGGAAGAGAGTTTTGATCTCCGAAGTAAGTTGCTTTAGATACCGCACAATATTGCCTGCGCCGGTCATATTCATAGTGGAGGCTGAAGGGTTTGTTCCGGAAACCGATACTACGGCCAATATTGGATTTACTTCCTGGATTTTTTGGGCAGTCTCTTCGTGAGTCATTTGTTCAACTTCAGCATCAAGAACCTCGACAGAGTAACCAAGACTGCGCAGATATCCTGCGAGCAGACAAGCCCATAAGGGTGGCTCAATGCCGGTTAAGCCAAACGAACTAAGCTTACCATAAACTTTCTTCTGGCTGCCGGGTTTGATGATTAGAATGTCTGTCGAACGCACTTGAACTTCCTCTAAATCTCTTTGTTATGAAGTTAAGAGAAAACTCTCCCCTTTGATAAGAAATAAGCTACTATTCCTACTGTTTCATTATATGTCCCATTTGATATATATTTTTCAAAAGATTTCTCTGAGACCAAAACAATTTCTATATCATTATCGTCGTTATGTTTATTCGTCTCTGATCTTGCATTAAGCCCACAATAAACATGTACAGTATTGTTAATCCTACTTGGACATATTTTAAACGCACCTAAATATGTTATATCTTCACAGCGATAACCTGTTTCTTCCAAAAATTCTCTTTGGGCAGCCCCCAGATTAGATTCTCTTTGATCGACATATCCTGAGGGTAACTCAAGAGTGTATTGACCTTGCGGTGGTCGAAATTGGCGAACTAATATATACTTGCCTTCCAAAGTTTTAGCGAGCATAGCAACAGAGTCAGGACAGGAAATACTATAATATGGTTCTTCTCCCGGGAATACGGAAGGGATTTCTTCGACTGAAAACCATGGAGTATTAAAAACATCCTTCACAAGTTTGAAATTATATTTTTTGCCTGACATTACACAGTACACCTGTTTTTATAATTAACAAATCAATCACAGCATAAGTGCCTTTGCCGTTGCAACAATTCTTTCAACCGATGGTGTTGGATTTCGGAACTCAAAGCTTTCACCTACCGACCGGTCTTCTAAGCCTAAGGCTTTCACCGGTTTGCCGGTCTCTAACATAAGCTCATAAGCTATTGACTGAGCTGCACTGCACATCTCGAATGTTGCATCAATTACTAATCCCGCCCTACTGTTTGCCAAAGCACTTAATACATGCTCTTTTTTAAGTGGCTTTAGCCACATAATATGCGCAACGTTACATTTAATACCTTCTGATTTCAATTGCTCCACAGCCTCTTCTACATTAAAACGTGCCGCTGAAACTGGAATCAACGTAATATCCGCCGGGTTATCCGAATCTGAGAACTCTTTGCTGTTCCTGAAACTGATTCTGTGCTCGCTAACAATCATAGGG
>JABMRO010000753.1 GCA_013202635.1 Planctomycetota bacterium | reverse complement strand
GGTATAACAGATGACTTCAAACTCAAATGGAAACCGGGAGTAAACGCTAAATCACATAAAATATATTTTGGTACCCAATCCGGCCAGCTTTCTCTGTTAGCTGAAGTGAAAAGTTCCAATCATGACGAATTACCAGAACTGGAAGAAGGCCCCATGTATTACTGGCGTATTGATGAAGTTTGGGCTGATGGTACTGTTATAACCGGAGATGTTTGGAGCTTTACTACCGGTTCTCTCGTAGCCTTGTGGAAACTGGATGAGACCAGCGGTAATATTGCGAAAGATTCTGCCGGGAATAATAACGGCACACTCATTGGCGATCCTCAATGGCAGCCATCCGCTGGTAAAATAGGCGGGGCGCTGTAGTTCGACGGTGATGGTGACTTTGTGAAGATTGGCGACGAATCAGACTTTGATATGGCTGATCAGATTACTATCTCCACCTGGATAAAGGTCAATCAATTCGATAAAGAATGGCAGGCAATCATAGCCAAGGGCGATAGTGCCTGGAGGATACAACGTAACCAGAACGAAGATTCTCTCGAATTTGCCTGTTCCGGTCTGAAAATTCCGAGCGGTTTTACCTGGGGGAATTTATTAGGAAAAAGAAGTATAAATGATGGACAATGGCACCATATTACCGGTATATATGATGGAAGTAAAATGTACTTAATCATAGATGGTAATGAGGACAGTTCGCAACCGGCATCGGGCAGAATAAACACAAATAATGCGCCGGTCTATATTGGTGAAAATTCGGAAAATACAGGACGCTTCTGGAACGGCATGATAGACGATGTTCGCGTTTACAACTATGCTCTAACGAAAGAAGAGATAACAGCGCTTTCCAATCAATAAGGTAAACAGCAATAGCAAGTGAAAACAATTGGTAATATCAATACGGGTAATCAACTGCGGTGGGTAGTATTATTGCTTGCGATAGCGGTAATACTGCCCACTGTGTGTTTGCTTTGGTTTATGAGCCAGGCGGTCGGAAACGAGCGTCTGGCGGTCAGGCAAAAACTGACTGTCATTTACCAGAAACGCCTTGAGATATTAAGTAAAAGGATTGAAGACCTTTGGTCGGCCCGAATAGGTGTTATCGAAAAGGAAACAGCAGTAGAACGTCAGCCTATTGAGATTTTTGATCGGCTTGCAGGCCGAGACAGCGGGACAGGTGATCCGAATATATGTAATGCGGTTATTATTTATGACAACAAAGGAAAGTTGGTTTATCCGGTTACGGGAGGTGACGACTATCCAGGTGAATTTCCGGAGGAATTTAATCTGGCATGGAATGCTGAATTCACGGATGAGGATTTTGCCCGGGCTATAAGACTGTATGAACAGTTCGTCGATTCGGCCGATGATGGCTATTATATACATTACAGTGCTTTATTGGGTAAAATTCGCTGCCTGAGAAAGTCAGGAGAAATTGAAAAGGCCGTTACTCTTTGCCAGGAGATGGCTTATGGACAAACTCCCGAGAGTATAAGTTTATCCTCTATATCCCTGATCGCGCGAGCAAGAATCCTGCTTGTGAATCTGAAGGGTGAAACCAAAGAGGGTCTAAAGCAGCCGGATTTGGAAAATCTGATTGGTTCTGCTATCAATTATACTCTCGGCAGCGGATACGGTTTTTTGCTGATGCCATCCGGGACAAGGATTTTTCTTCTGCGCAAAGCACTTGAAATTGTAGGGGAAAGCGAATTTGCTGAAGAGCTAAAACCACAGGTCCTAAGAGCAAAAGAGTTGTTATCAGCGGAAGAATTATCCGCTGCTGCTCTTGAGAAGTATTATGCCGGGGCGGTATCGGAACCGTTTTCTGAAAAAGATGCAAACGATTTAGTGTCGTTACTAAGTGCGACGCTGGATACGATTGAAAGCGTTGAATTGAGTGGTTTGACCGAACAAGTAAGCGAGCAAGTGAAACGACAAATATCTACGGTGTTAGATGCGTATCAGACCAGGAAAGTTGGCGCTGCTGCGTTTGGCCGGCCTGCATTTGCCACATTTGAGTCCTGGTCCGAAGATAGCTTTCGCAGGCTGGAATTGCCGGAAGAAGCCTTTGGAGTATATCACAACTCCGGCGGTAAGACGTACTTACTATTAAAAAAGGCAAAAGAGTTCAGTTCAGATTTCGATTCATGTGGAGCCGACCTCGAAGAGCTTGGCGTTTCCTACAGAATTACAGACAGTTTCGGCATATATGCCTGCGGTTTGGAAAATCCGGAAAAGGCAGCTTTCCTGACAGCCCCATTGGGCAAATTGTTTCCGAGCTGGCATGTTGAGATTCATTTTAAGGATATCGATATCTTTGAAACAACAGCCGACAAGCAAAAAGTGATATATGTCTGGACCGGCATATTGGCTATTGCTGTGATGTTTGCTGCCGGATTGCTGGCCACAAGGGTTGTCGGAAAACAGATAAGGATAAACAAGCTAAAGAACGATTTCATTGCCACCGTTTCACACGAATTGAAAACACCCCTGGCCTCTATGCGCGTCCTTGTAGATACACTGCTGGAAGGCAGCTATCGGGACCAGCAACAGGTAACTGAATATCTGCAGCTTGTTTCAAAGGAAAATGAAAGACTTACTGGATTGATTGATAACTTTCTTACCTTTTCAAGGATGGAGCGAAACAAGCAGGCATTTGCGATGTTCAATACAAGCCCGTTTTCGATTGCCCGTGATGCTGCAGAGGCGGTTAAAACCAAATTCAGCATGGGTCAATGTAAGTTTGAAGTGAATATCCAGGAGGATTTACCGGAAGTGTCGGCCGACCGTAATGCGATGGTAACGGTACTTATAAACCTGCTGGACAATGCATACAAATATTCTTATGATAACAAGCAGATTGAGCTTAGAGTTTCTCCTGAAGATTCTATGGTTTGTTTTTATGTTTCTGATAAAGGCAGGGGTATGTCTCGCCGGTCTGTCAGGAAGATATTTAACAGGTTTTATCAGGCCGATCGCAGTCTTTCAAGGTATGCCGAGGGCTGTGGATTGGGTCTAAGTATCGCTAAATTTATCGTAGATGCCCACAAGGGGACAATTTTCGTTGAGAGTAAAGTCGGTAAGGGAAGTACTTTCACCGTGAAATTACCGGCTTGTAATTAACCTCAACAGGGAAGGATTAATAAATGAGAAAGGTGCTGATTATTGAAGACAACTCGGCCATGCTGCGGGGCCTCAAGGACAATTTCGAGTTAAAGGGCTACCGCGTCAAGATTGCTCAAGACGGTGAGCAGGGTCTCAAAGCGGCACTTACTGAAAATCCCGACCTGATTATACTCGATATTATGCTGCCCAAAATCAACGGTTATGAAATATGCAGCCAGGTTCGTAAAAAGAATTTCGATATGCCCATAATCATGCTTACCGCCAAGGACCAGGAATCCGACATTATACTTGGGTTGAACCTTGGCGCGGACGACTACGTGACAAAGCCGTTCAGTATAAAAGAATTAATGGCCCGTTCCGAAGCATTTATGAGACGCAGAGGCCGGGAGGAGCCTGAAGTTTATGAGTTCGGCAATTACCGGCTTGATACTGTCGCGGGCACTCTTACACGAAACGGTAAGGAGATTGAGCTTACACCCGGGGAATTCAAGATGCTGCATCTTTTCCTTAGAAGGGTCGGATGCACTCTTACATCTGATGAGGTACGTAATGCCGTTTGGGGTTATTCACGCTTTATTACTTTGCAGGACATCGACCAGGCTGTCATTGCCCTGAGGAACAAGATCGAACCGGACCCGAATAATCCGAAGTTTATTCACACCGTAGAACTTATTGGTTACAAATTTAAACCGCCGGAAAAAAATGGAAACGATACTGATAATTGAAGATGATGCTGTAATGCTGCGGGGCCTGAAGGACAACTTCGAGTTCAAGGGATATGGTGTACTTTCTGCGGCAGATGGTGAGGAAGGATTAAATACTGCTCTTAATAAGAAGCCTGACTTAATTCTTCTCGATATTATGCTGCCTAAGATAAACGGCTATGAGATATGCAGGCTGATACGTAAGGAAAATCTTACTATGCCGATTATAATGCTGACCGCCAAGGGTGAGGAGTCGGATATAATATTAGGATTGAATCTCGGTGCCGATGATTATGTTACCACGCCCTTCAGTATAAAAGAGCTTCTTGCCCGCGCAGAAGCGTTTCTTAGACGAAGCCGGCAAACCGAACAGGACATTTACGAGTTCGGAGACTACCGACTTGATATTCCCGCCAGAAAACTTACCTGCAAGGAAAATGAAATTAAACTCTCACCGAAGGAGTTCGGATTATTGGAATATTTTGTCAAGAAGCCTGGCCGGGCGCTTACCCGTGATGATATACTGAATATGGTTTGGGGTTATGACAGCTTTATCGGGTCCCGGAGCATCGACCGTTTTGTTACCACCTTGCGGAATAAAATCGAACCCGACCCGCACAATCCAATTTTTATTCATACTATCAGGGAAATCGGCTACAAATTTGACCCCCCTGAGCGAAGTGATTGAATTATCCATACGGTGACCAGTTAGGCTAACAATCAATCAGGGTGAAGGTAGTTTATTTTTCTGCAGCTTTAATTGCGTCCGAGAGTTTGAGTGTGCCTTCATATAAACTTCGCCCGATTATTGCCGCCTCGGCGCCAATTTCGACAAGTTTCGGAATGTCACCCAGCTCTTTTACCCCTCCTGAAGCGACTATGGGCATATCTACCGTCTCGATAAGTGCTTTTGTTCTTTCGAGGTTCGGGCCCGTCATCATACCATCTTTGGCGATGTCGGTATATATAATCGCCGCCAAAGGCAATTTGGCAGCTTCGACAGCGAATTCCAATAAATTGTGGGGGCTGTCCTGTATCCAGCCGTGGGTAGCGACCTTTGAACCTCGAGCATCGAGGCCGAGTACAATTTTACCACTGAATTTTTCAGCCATTTCGCTGAACCATTCGAAGTCACTTACTGCTTTGGTTCCGATTATTACCCTTTCGAGGCCTATATCGAGCAGTTGTTTTATCGATGCTTCGTCACGCAGACCGCCTCCGACTTCGATTTTGAAAAGACCTAAAGCTGCTATCGCTGATATTGTCTCGGTGTTGACCGGCCTGCCGAGTTTGGCACCATCCAAATCCACAATATGCAGCCATTGTGCCCCGGCTGAGCTGAATTGACGGGCCTGTTTAACAGGGTCATCCTCATAGTTTATCTGGCGGTCATACTGACCCTGTATAAGTCTGACACATTTTCCATCACGCAGATCAATAGCCGGTATAATATACATTTCTACGCCCTCGAAATCCTTGTAATAGTTAGTGACATATTAGATTGATAATTTAATCTTCTCCAAATAAAATCGAGCTTACTATTGTCTTATCGATAAAAAATTTGTCAACCATTTATTGGTCGTTGTTCTGCATCGCATATAGCTAAGACACTCATACCTTTGACATTTTGGAAGTAATCAGGAAGATTCATGATTTTTTCTTTTGAGATTTTATGTGTTTTAAGGCTTTTTTAACTTCAACGTGCTTAAACTCAAAGCCTGCGTCAAGCAACCGTTTCGGCTGGACCCTTTGTCCGGATAAAAGTACCTCATCAGCCATTTCTCCTAAAGCCAGCCGCATGATGAATCCGGGGAAGAAAAGCCATGAGGGCCTTATTATTACCCATCCCAATTTTCTACAGAATCTTTTCATTGTTATCGGCTTTGGCGATGTTAGGTTAAAAACGCCCTTAAGATTTTCATTTTCCAGGAGAAATCTTATTGCAGCGACTTCGTCATCCAGACTTATCCACGAAAACCATTGCCTGCCGCTGCCGGGGTGGCCGCCGAGAAAAAACCTGAACGGCTGCATTATTCTTGGCAGGGCCCCGCCGCCGTTTCCCAGAACCACGCCTGTACGAACAATTACACATCTTGCACCCAGTGACTCTATTTGGTTTGCAATTATTTCAGAATTGCGGCATACATCAGCCAGAAATCCCTTGCCGGCAGTGGAATTCTCATCCAACCTTTCAATACCGCGAGAGCCGTAATAGCCGATAGCTGAAGCCTGAATTACCACCTTTGGCTTTTTGTTTGTCTGCTTTACAGCATCGAGTACCGCCCGGGAACTATCCAGTCTGCTGTGAAGTATGCCCGCCTTTTTTGCCTTGTTCCACCGGCCCGATGCAACGTTTTCACCTGCCAGATTAATTATAGCCAATGCTCCATTCGCCTGCTGAATCCAGCTTCCTGTCGTTCTTCCGTCCCATTCGACAACTTTTGCCCAGTCACCTATGGATTTGGCAGCCCTGTTTGAGTCGCGCGACAATGCGATTACCTCATAATCTTTATGAAGCGCTCTGCACAAAGCTCTGCCTATAAAGCCTGTAGCCCCTGTTATTACTACCCGCATAGTACACCTATGTATTTTTTTCAAGAGACTTTATTATATTTACGATTTCCAATAAAACTTAACAAGTTGGACACCCGCATGCAAGTACGGCCAAAATAGCTCAGCGGCGAACTTACATATAGATATGCTAACTGTTTTGGAAAGGCAACTAAAAATAAGAAAATGCAATTATCAGGAAAATCAAATTTCTTTGACAAAATCCGACATTAGATTATATTTGCAAATAATTTCATAACAAAAACTATTTGAAATTGGAGGCCGAACTATGAGTGGGACAAAATATTTCACAAGTGCGGGATTAAGAAGAGTTGCTCTATTAACAAAACCAGTTGGGATAGTTGTTTTGCTGATTTTGGCATTATTTTTAGTGACATTGGGTTCTTGTGCTTTGGATAAAAGTTCATCCATGTCACGAAGTGGAAAAATACCGATTATTTTCGATACGGATATATGTGATGATATCGATGATACATGGGCACTGGCGATGCTGCTTCAATCGACTGAGTTCGATGTTAAATTGATTACGACAGCGGTAGGCAACACTTCATCAAAAGTAAAAACTGTGGCTAAGTTTCTGGAAATTGTCGGCAGGACAGACATACCCATAGGTGTTGGAGTACAACAGCGTAAAGGCAGCCACAGGCAGGATGCATGGGCAAAAGACTATAAGCTGTCGACATATCCAGGCAAAATCTATGAAGATGGCATACAGGCTTTGGTTGATATTGTAATGAAATCTCGCAAGCCGATAAAAGTGGTCGCGGTGGGTCCTTTACCTAATATCGCGGCCGCACTTGAACTCGAGCCGCAGATAGCTGAGAAAGCAGAATTTGTAGGAATGCATGGCAGTGTTTACCGTGGATACGGGAACAGCTCGGAACCGAGCGCCGAATATAACGTCAAGGCTTTTGTTAAAGAGGCCCAAAAGGTCTTTAGCGCCGGCTGGAATATGACAATTACTCCTCTGGATACGTGCGGTATAGTCCAGCTTAAAGGCCAAAAATATCAAAAAATTCTGAATAGAAACAGCCCTTTAACGCGGGCTTTGATTGAAAACTATCGTGCATGGCACAAACAGGGAATACTGAATAATGAAAAGGACATAAGCGAGTCGGAGTTGACAAAAAGAGTCGATGAAAAACTCAATTCGAGCAGCTCAACACTTTTCGATACAGTGGGAATTTATTTAGCTATGTCAACCGACCTTGTTAAGATGGAAAAGCTGAGAATCAAGGTTACAGACGATGGATACACAAGAATAGATGAAAACGCCAAAATGATTAATTGTGCCACTGAATGGAAAGATTTGAGCGCCTTCGAGGATTTCCTGGTTGGCAGATTAAGGAAGTAAGAGATTTTTCGCGGAGTTGCTCTGATAAAAAAATATTCAGTATGAGGGCGTACGATTAAAAGAGGCAACCCAAAAATTGTCGTCGTTGGCAGTTCCAATATGGACTTGGTGGTAAAATCTCCGAGGATACCTGCCGTGGGGGAGACTATTTTAGGCAGAGATTTCATAATGACTCCCGGCGGTAAAGGTGCAAACCAGGCGGTGGCCGCTGCAAAATTGGGGGCCGAGGTATATTTTATAGCCAAGTTGGGTGAGGATGTATTCGCAGAGCAGTCTTTAAGCAATTTCACAAAAGAGGCGGTCAATACGAAATATATTATCCAAACCGAACAAACTCCCTCCGGAGTGGCTCTGATTACTGTTGATGATGCTGGTAATAATGTAATTGTAGTAGCTCCGGGGGCAAACCAAACGCTGTCCCCCGATGATGTTAAAAGAGCCGAGTCTGATATTGCTTCGTCGGGAGCATTGGTTGCCCAGCTCGAAATTCCATTAGAGACGGTCGAATTTGCTGCTCAGTCAGCAAATAATTGCGGAGTGCTTTTTATCCTGGACCCGGCACCGGCCCAAAAGCTCAGTCCGGAGCTTCTTAAAATGGTTGATGTACTGACACCTAATGAAACAGAAGCTCAGATTCTCACAGACATAGAAGTAACAGACGAGGATTCGGCCTGCATAGCAGCAAAGAAGTTGTTAGAATGTGGAGTCAAATCAGTTATTCTAACTATGGGTGCAAAGGGCTTTTTGATAGCCGACAATGATAGAATTAAATTTGTTTCTGCTGTAAATGTAGATGCTGTCGATACTACGGCTGCGGGAGATGCTTTTACAGGAAGTTTGGCGGTCGGCCTGGCTCAGGGAAAAACATTATATAATGCCGCCTTATTTGCTAATTATGTGGCAGCTCTTTCCGTAACTAAAATGGGTGCACAGTCTTCAATGCCCACCAGAGAAGCGGTAGAAAGTTTTATAACAGATATAACTAATCAAGGAGTCAACGATGAGAAAGTATAAGAAGGCAATTTGTATTAGTGTTCTTATCTTCTGTGCTGTGATTTTATCTATCCTTGCGGTTGGTTGTAAGCAGCGCAAGTCGGACAAACCGAGAATTGCATTGATAATGAAGTCTTTAGCCAATGAGTTTTTTAAGACGATGGAGGAGGGCGCCCGCTCGCACCATAAAGAACACGAGGATGAGTACGAGCTTAAAGTAGTCGGCATCAAAGACGAACAGGATGTAGGCAAGCAAATCGATTATGTCGAGTTGATGATTGCCCAGGGGATGGACGCAATTGTGATTGCCCCGGCTGATTCCAAGGCTTTGGTACCGGTATGTAAGCGGGCGATGGATGCCGGGATAATAGTGGTCAACATCGACAACAAATTTGACTCTGCTGTATTAGAAGACAAGGGCGTCAAGATACCCTTTGTCGGGCCGGATAATCGCAAAGGTGCAAGACTTGCCGGTGAATACTTAGCGGGTAAACTTAAGCCGGGGGATGAGGTAGCAATCATTGAAGGAATACCCAACGCATTTAACGGGATTCAGCGCAAGCTTGGTTTCGAGGATGCGATGAAAGCGGGCGGAATGAATATTGTCAGCTCCCAGTCGGGATACTGGGAGACGGCAAAAGCCGAACCGATTGTCTCGGCGTTAACTACGGAGTATTCAGACCTGAAAGCAGTCCTTTGTGCCAATGACAGTATGGCTCTCGGTGCGATAGCGGCAATTAGGGAAGCAGGCAAGTCTGACGACATTCTCGTCATTGGCTTCGACAATATCACAGCGGTACAAAGATTACTTAAAGAAGGAAAGATTTTGTGCACAGTTGATCAGCATGCGGACAAATTAGCCTTGTTCGGCATTGAGTATGCCCTTGAGATGCTGAAAGGAGAGGGGACGCCTTCAGACAGAGAAACCCCCGTTGAGCTTATTACAGTGGAAAGCCTCAAATGAAGCCTGCGACGAGTAAAACAGTTTTCAGAGCTTGTGGGATTAACAAATCATTCCCCGGCGTGCAGGCGCTTTCTGCGGTCGATTTTGAGTTGAGAACCGGCGAGGTCCACGCTCTGGTAGGTGAAAACGGCGCCGGCAAGAGTACACTGACGCGCATCATAGCGGGCGCCGAGAGAGCCGACTCGGGCGTGATGGAGCTTAATGGGCAGCAGTATCAGCCAAACGGCAGAGCTGATGCCGAAGCACATGGTATCCGTATGGTAATGCAGGAACTGCATCTTATCTCCAACCTGAGTGTTGCCGAAAATATTTTTATTGAGAAATTGCCAAACAGATTCGGGTTTATTGACTATAACAAGCTTAACCATAATGCAACTGAAATTATGGAACAAGTTGGCCTTGGAAACGTTGACCCTGATGTGCCTGTGAGGCTGCTGGGAGTTGGGCAGCAGCAGATGGTTGAAATAGCGGCAGGATTATCACGTCGGTGCCGGATACTGGCGCTGGACGAGCCGACTGCGTCACTTACCGACCGGGAAATAGAGCTTCTTTTCATTCAAATCAATAAGCTCAAGGCCGAAGGGGTTGGCATCATCTATATCTCACACCGCATAGAAGAGGTTACTCGTATAGCTGACCGTGTTACGGTGCTGCGGGATGGAAAGGTTATCTCAACTAATCCAACGAGTGAGCTGTGCGTGGACGATATTATTCGTAAGATGGTAGGTTGTGACTTAGCGCATGAAGAATTGCGGTATGACTCAGAAGCCGGCGAGGTAGCGCTTCGTGTTGTCGGGCTTAAGCGGGGCCTAAAGGTTAAAGATGTTAGCTTTGAAGTTCGTCGGGGTGAGGTTCTTGGTGTCGCGGGGCTGATGGGCTCAGGCCGGACTGAGGCAATGCGTGCGGTGTTCGGTGCAGACAGACCTGACAGTGGCAAAATATATCTATATGGAGCAGACGAACCGGCCAAAATCCGAACACCCCGTGATGCGGTTCGCAATGGCATAGCTTTTCTTACTGAGGACCGCAAAGAGCAGGGATTGCTGTCGGGATTGGCTGTGCGTGTTAATATCTCGCTGACGCGGTTAAGGGGTGTTAGCAGGTTTGGATGGATGGATATAGCTGAAGAGCGGTCCGTAGCTGATCGGTATATAGCCGCACTGGGTGTGCGCTGTTCATCCAACGAGCAGACAGTAGGGCAATTGAGCGGAGGCAACCAGCAGAAAGTAGTCATCGCGAAATGGATATACAGGGACTGTGATGTTCTTATTTTCGATGAGCCTACCAGAGGTATTGACATTGGGGCAAAATTTGAAATATACCGTATGCTCGCGGAGCTGGCGGAAAAAGGTAAAGCCATTATTCTTGTTTCGTCCGACAACAAAGAGCTTATGGCTGTTTGCGACCGTATTATGGTGATGTCGGCGGGTTTGGTTGCGGCTACATTCGGGCCGAGTGAATGGAGCCAGGAAAAGATAATGTCTGCCGCTTTTAGTCAGTACGTAGGCGTCTGAGCAATAGCAAGAGAAGATTATGCGAAAGATAAATAATAAGGGCTTTGTGGGCCTGCCGACTTTTGTTACAGATTATCTCGGTATGGCGTTGGCACTGGTCTTGCTGTTAGTTATATTCGGTCTTTCCGCTCAAAACTTTTTTACCCTCACGACCTTCAGGACAATCGCCAACCAGATACCGGATATAACCATCGTGGCTGTTGGGATGACCTTTGTGTTGATAATTGCGGGGATAGATTTATCGGTAGGGTCGGTTATGGCTTTGGCCAGTGCGGTGTTGGGTCTTTCCATGGTCAAATTCAATTTCCCGCTCCCGGCAGCGATTGCAGTATGCCTTGTGGTGGGTATTCTTTGCGGCACAGCCAATGGCCTGATAATAATACGGTGGAAACTGCCGGCTTTTATCGTAACATTAGGAATGCTGGAAATAGCACGTGGCGCTGCCTATCTTGTGACAGATTCACGAACTATATATATCGGCGGGCCTGTGGAGGTAATCACCGAGGTCTCGATTTTGGGGCTTTCTTTTCCGTTTATCATAGCCGTCGCGATTGTTGTTGCCGGGCAGTTGGTTCTTTCACGCACCGTTTTCGGGCGCTATCTGATAGCAATTGGCACTAACGAAGAGGCTGTTCGTCTGTCAGGGATTGACCCGCGTCCACTCAAACTCGCAGTCTTTGCCCTGTGCGGTTTTCTGACGTCCATAGCAGCGGTGATACACACGGCGCGGCTTTCATCAGCCAATCCCAACGCCGGTTACGGTTTGGAACTTCAGGCCATTGCAGCAGTAGTCATCGGGGGTACGAGTTTGATGGGAGGCCGCGGATCGGTTGTAAGCTCGTTTTTCGGCGTGCTTATCATTGCGGTTTTAGGTACCGGCCTGGCCCAGATTGGAGCACAGGAATCGACTAAAAGGCTTATCACAGGCTGCGTTATTGTAGCGGCTGTTATCCTGGATCACTACCGCCATCGTATTCGTTACCCTCAAAAAAAAGTATAATCTGTGTGTTTTGGCGGGTATCCCAACCGTTTTGTTTGGCAAAAAACAAAACAATAGAGTCTTTTTTTAGCCATATTTTGTCGTTTTTGGCATTATATTCGATATTCAGGTAAGAGTTTACTTGACAAATTGTGTAGGATATGGATAATAGGGGGCAGAGGTAAGTTCATATTCAAATATATGGAGAGAAAACAATGCGTGTGCTTGTAAAACAAAGCGACGGCGCCGCCAAAGAACTCCAGTTTACCGAAGGCCCAATTTCCATTGGCAGGGGGGCAAACAACCGGGTTTTTCTGCCTGATAAAGGGGTCTCAAGAGAGCATGCGATAATCCGCGGCACGGGCGGTGGAAAATGGATAATTGAGGACTTGGGCTCGTCGAATAAAACGTATCTAAACAATAAGGCAATCCATAAGGCCGAAATCAAACACGGGGATTGTCTTCGTATAACTGACTTTACCCTTGAAGTCATTCTTGAAGAGCAAGCCAGCGCTGAGGAGCCAATTCATTCGGAAGATACCCTTCTTCATGTAGAAGCGGCGCTGACCACACCCAAGCACGAAACCGTGGTAAGAAGACCGGATGCCCAGCACGCGCCAGCTATGAGATTGGCGGCCAGGAGACTGTCGGATTTTTCGAAGGCAACCGAGAAAATATTCGAGGCCGGCAGCCTCGATGAGTTGTTGTTAACCTTGTTGGATGTTACATTAGAGCAGTTCAATGCGTACCATGTTTGGTGTGCTTTGAGAAAGCAACCTGCCGGCCCGATGACCTGTCACGGGGGGAAAAGACGAGACGGCACACCTGCTCAGCTTAACGAGTTACAACTCAGTGAGAAAATAACTCAGGCGGTTGAAAAGGGGCAGTTTTTTGTCATGCCGAGTGTTTCAGCTCAAGTAGAAGCGAAGGGAAGAATACGCTCTGCAATGGTAGCGGCGATTATGCGTCCAACCGGCTGTTTCGGGGTGATGTATGTTGACAACGCTATGATACACGAGCATTACAGTCTCAGCGATTTGGACTATCTGATGCTAATTGCAATGCATACAGCCGCGATACTGAAAAGATTCCTGGATTAGCCGACTGGCTGGTCAAAGACAACAAGCTGTTTCCTCAGCGATGCTGCCGGAGCAACTCTAAAAATACTAACTTTCCCAAAATATGCGGCTGAGCATCTTGCTCGCAATCCATCTCATCTCAACCAATCCAGCAGACACAATGAAGTGAGTTCTAATAAAAGTTCCACAATTGTAAGAGTGTTTTCGCAACGTGAATTTCCTTGCATCTGAAGGACATTTGCTTTATCATTAGTTTTTGAGTAAAAAGCAGGGTGACAACGCTAAGTAAGGAGAAAATACACAATGACAGAAAAAGAACAAACCAGAAGACAGTTTATTAAGATAGCGTCAATAGGTGCGGCGGCTTCGCTGGCAGGCGCAAGCAGCTCTCTGGGACAGGTCCGTGGTTCGGCGGCGCGGCAAGCAGGTAAACAGCGGTTCAAATTAGGCCTGGCCTCATATACTTTAAGAAAATTCAACCTGGATGATACACTGGCGATGACCAAACGGGTGGGTTTAAAATATGTATGTTTTAAGGACTTTCATTTACCAATGGACAGCACACCGGCTCAAATCCGGGCTGTCGCGGCAAAAGTCAAAGAAGCCGGACTGATACTTTACGGCGGCGGAGTAATCTATATGAGAAACCAGGACCAGGTGCATCAGGCCTTTGATTATGCCAAAGCTGCCGGGATGAAGGTTATTGTTGGAGTCCCAATACCTGAATTACTGCCGTTGGTTGATAAGAAAGTAAAGGAATATGATATCAAGGTGGCCATTCACAATCATGGGCCGGGGGATAAAGTTTATCCGACGCCGGCAAGTGCTTATGAAAGAATCAAGGATTTAGACAGGCGGATTGGGCTTTGCAACGATATCGGCCATACGATACGGGCCGGTTCAGACCCGGCTGTTTCAGCTAAGAAGTTTGCAGACCGATTGCTGGACATCCATATAAAGGATGTCTCGGAGGCGGCTGCAAAAGGACATGAGGTAGAAATCGGACGAGGTGTGATAGACATTCCTAAGTTCTTAAAAATGCTGGTAAAGATAAAGTATTCGGGCATCATCTCGTTTGAATACGAAAAGGACGCCGATGACCCAATGGTGGGGCTGGCCGAGTCGGTAGGTTATGTCAGAGGGGTATTGGCGGCCATCTAAAAATGAGAATCTAACCTGAACTATTTGCTAAAGCCCGGCCGGTTCATATTCAGGGTGTATTGCAAAGGTCATTCAGTTATGCCATATAACATCAGAATTGTAAGTACTTATCCACCGCGAAGGTGCGGTATCGGGACTTTTTCTCGCAGTTTAGCCAGTGCGTTGTCACATTTCACGGCCGAAGTTGGTTACATAAGAATAGCGGCGATCGACAATTGTAACGGACCTTATGAAATTCCGGTTGACCTTATTGTCGACCAGAATAATCCAAAGTCGTGGTCCAATACGGTCAATCACATCTATTCTCGTTCGAAGGAGAGCATTACTCCCACGGTCGTTGTATTGCAGCACGAATATGGACTCGACCCGGATGAAGATGGGAACGCCGGCTGTGGGACCAATTTTGTCGATATGGCCAGGGCATTTCGTGAACACGGACTGATAACTCTTGTGTATCTGCATACTGTGCTTGATGAGCCGAATGATCACCAGCGATATGTGTTACAAGAATTGGCTGAGTACAGTGACGGGCTTATTGTTACGACAGAGAGTGCAATTTCCATACTCGAATCGCCCAGCTATGGAATCGACCACTCCAGACTCACCCATATCGATCACGGCATCAGGATGCACCACCCTTCCCAATTTGATCGATTGGCAATAAAAAAGGAATTGGGATTGGAGAACCATTTTCTTGCCACGACATTAGGACTTCAGTCTCCCGGTAAGGGGATACAGTACAGTATTCGTGCTTATGGCAGGTTTGTCAACGAGTCATGTACAACCGAGCAAAGAAAAAGGACAGTTTATCTGATCGTAGGCCAGTGTCACCCTGAATTTGTCAGAGCCGATGGGGGTGTGCTGTATCGTGAGTATCAGGCGATGCTAAATGAGGCACTCGATGATGCCAAGGTGAAATGGTGCAAAGTCAAAGAGCTTAATGGTGTTGATTTTAATGAATACGACATTGTATTTTACGATACATTTATGAACGAAAGCGGGTTGCTCAAGTTCTACGGAGCCACGAATGTGATGCTGCTGCCTTATTTAAATTTGCAGCAGATATCAAGCGGTATCCTGGCTGATGTGCTTGGTTCCGGCAGAATCGCGATCTCCACGAAATTCAGATATGCGGTTGAGCTTATCCACTCAAATAAGGCCTGTCCAGAAGGAGCCGTCATCGGGCGATATGCCCGTGGTATCCTGGTGGATGCGGGGGAGCCTTCGGTGGAACAAATCGCCCAGGGCCTTGACTATCTGGTTTTTAATAAGCATAAAAGGCTTCGGATGGAAAAGCAGGCCCACCAGAGAGGTTACCAGATGCGATGGAGCAACAGTGCCTGGGCATTGTTGCAGTACGTTGATTTTGTCAGGGAGCAGAAGGAAATAGTAACCGGCAGGGGAGTGAAATTCACCAGGGAAAAACCTTCAGTTCTTGAGATAAAGAAACGCCGAACCAGTTGAGGGATTCGGCGTTTTGCGTCTTGGCTATACAATCCACGTGGTGCTCAGGTCAGTTTGATGAGCTTTTGCTCTTTGGCGGACTTATATATTGCCAGAATTACTTCGACTGCCTTACGGGCTTCACGTCCATCGAACCAGAAGTCCTCACCGGTTTCCAGCGATTCGATAAATGCCTGGAAATTACGTGT
>JABMRO010000752.1 GCA_013202635.1 Planctomycetota bacterium | reverse complement strand
GGGTACCTGACATTTAAAGAAGGGTTTTATGAAATGCGGCAGGCGGATATGCGTGCTTTTTTTATGAACCTGCCTTTGCTGTTTGTTTTTATGGTGCCATCGACAGCGATGCGTCTCTGGGCGGAAGAGCGGAAGGTCGGTTCGATTGAGCTGCTGTTTACTCTGCCGATTACGATAACACAGGCGGTTTTAGGGAAGTTTTTTGCGGCGTGGCTGTTCCTTGTGATTGCGCTTGCTCTGACTTTCCCTATGGTGATTACGCTATGTTACCTTGGTGAGCCGGATATCGGCCTGATAATTACCGGTTACTTAGGCAGCGTACTGATGGCGGGCGGTTTTCTTGCTATCGGCTGTTTCTTTTCGGCGCTTAGTAAAAACCAGGTGATAAGTTTTGTCCTGTCGGTGGTCGCCTGTGCGGTGCTTGTTTTTGCAGGTATGCCGACTACGCTAAGTTTCGTTTCGACGTTCCTTCCGGCGGGTTTGGTATCAGCTATAGGGAATATGAGCTTTCAGGCACACTTCGAGTCAATCCAGAGAGGTGTGCTGAAGTTCGAAGACCTTTCTTACTTTATATTGTTGATTATCGGGTGGATTGCCGCGTGCAGTATTGTTCTGGATGACAGGAAGGCAAGATAACAAGCACGTCAGGAATATTGCGAGGGGAGACGTTTTTAAGGAAATTTAAGTATGGCACAAAAACAACAAGTTTCAACAGGCGCGAACAGAACGTTACGAACAATTATCGCAGTGGTTTTTGTTTTAGTTATTATTTTTTCAGCGATAAGTATCTGCCAAGACATCGGAAAGGGTTTGAAGGCCGACATTACGGACCAGAAACTTTATACGCTTTCTGACGGCACCAAGTCGATTCTGGGTAAACTTAATCAGCCGATTAAAGCCAAACTCTACTATGCAAGGACCGCCGCACTGAAAGGGCCTGACCAGATTCGGTATTTCAATAACTATTACGAGTTCGTTAAAGCACTGCTGGAAGAATACGTTGCAGTATCCAAAGGTAAGTTTGAGCTGGAAGTAATCGACCCGCGGCCATTCTCTGAAGATGAGGTGCAGGCATTGAGATACGGCTTGAAGCGATTTCCTATAACTCAAGAGGAGAACTTTTTCTTCGGCCTGGTATTGCAGACACAATTCGGGATTGAAAAAGCCATACCGTTCTTTTCGCCGGACCGGGAGAACTTTGTTGAGTATGACATAAGCTACCTGATAGATACCGCAATTACCCGCCAGAAACGTAAAATAGGTGTATTAAGCTCGATTGGTGTAATGGGAGACGATGTGAGCAGATATATGGCTGAGATGATGATGAGGCAGGGTCAGCAGCCGAAGGGGCCCTGGACTTTCGTCGAGCAGTTGCGAAAACAGTACGAGGTTGAAAGTGTTGCGGCAGATGTAAACGACATTAATGATGTTGACATTCTGCTGGTTATTCACCCTAAAGACCTGCCGGAGCAAACTTTGTTCGCGATAGACCAGTTTGTGCTCAAAGGCGGCAGGATGATAGCATTCGTTGACCCTCATTGCTTTTCGGACCAACCGGACCAGAGGATGATGCAGATGGGGATGCAGGTATCGCGCAGCTCTGAATTAAATACACTTTTGAAAACCTGGGGCGTTGAGATGCCTGTAAATACATTTGCCGGTGACAGAAGTCTGGCAGAGATGGCAACCCTTCGTGCCAACCAGAGGCCCGAGAAAATAATCGGTTACCTTACTCTGGCGCCGGAAGGAAATTGCTTTAATCCCGACAATGTAATTACCGCCCAGCTTAACCAGGTAAAGCTTCTGTTCTCAGGAGTTCTTCAAGTAATCGCCGACCCAAATGAGGCTGCCGATATTACACGAACGCCGCTTATTACGACGACCAACAGAGGTAATCCTTTTTCGATAAGCAACGCATACGAACTGATGATGCTGGACCCCTCAAATCTAATGAATAAATTTATCGAAGGCGACAAGCCCGTTGCGATGGGTTATCTGATTACCGGCAAACTTAAGAGCAGTTTCCCGGATGGCATAGAAATTGAGGTTGAAGATGAATCTTCAGATGAAGCAGAAGACCCTAATGAAGTCAAGAAAATCAAAAAGCAGATTAAAGGGCTTAAAGAAGCCCGGCAGGATTGTGCGGTGGCGGTTTTCGCGGATGTTGACTTTATCAGCGATTCGATGGCATATCAGAATGCCTTCTTCGGCAAGATGGTTGTCGGTGATAACAGTGCTTTAGTGCTTAATACTATTGACGATTTGAGCGGGTCGGGTGATTTGGTTTCAATCAGGTCGAGAGGAAACTTTAAGCGGCCGTTTGTTGTTGTCGATGAAATTGAAAGGCAGGCAGAAGAGGATACTAGCGAAGAAGTAAATAAAATCAACGCACAAATCGCAGGCTTCCAGAGCGAATTGCAATCTATTCTGTCTTCGGCCAAAGCAGGACAGGAAGGAGTTATCGGCAGCTCGATACTGCAGAAGCAACGAGATATCGAATTGAAACAGCGCGGGGCACAGCGCCAGTTGAATGAAGTGAGACTGAAAAGACGCGAACGAATCGAGCACCTGGGTAATTTGCTTCGAGGTTTTAATATGCTGATGGCGCCTGCGGTTATTCTGGTGATCGCTATAGCATTAGGTGTCCGTCGCAGTGTAAGGAAGAGACATTATATCAGTCATGCAAGTGATGCCTGATTAATAAAGCACGAAGCACGAAATCCGAAATACGAAACAAATTTAAATGACTGAAATTCAAAATTCTAAACGATATGATTTGGAAGAAAGAACACTTAAGTTTGCAAAATGGGTCAGGGTTTTTGTAAAAAAATTGAAAAAAATAATAGCTAATATCGAAGACGGAAAGCAGGAGTTTAAT
>JABMRO010000751.1 GCA_013202635.1 Planctomycetota bacterium | reverse complement strand
GTCTTCACCCGACAAAAAATCCTGGGGTCACGACTTCATCAACGATCCCCGACTTAAAGCCGAGCGGGGCAAATGGATATGTGTCGAGTTGATGATGAAAATGAACAACCCCGTCACCGAAAGCAATGGCCAACAGGCACTATGGATAAACGGTAAGCCCTGGAGCCGGGACGGCCAGATAATAAGCCACCTTGGAAAAGGATTTCCAAAAGGAAAATGGGTATGGGACAGCTTTAACCCGGACCCCGAAGGTGTGCCTTTCGAGGGCTTTCAATGGCGCAGCACAGAGGAATTAAAGTTGAATTTCCTCTGGGTCCTGCTCTATATTACCAAAGCCCCACCGGGCCACGTCAGCAGGGTATGGTTTGACAATATTGTCGTTGCCAAAAAATACATCGGCCCGATGAATTTTTCTCCGTAAGCATCTTTAACAATTATCTTTAGCCGGAATTTTCAATCAATAACCAATTACAAATCGAACTCAGCGATAATAGGCGTGTGGTCGCTTGGACGCTCTGCGAGGCGTATTATTTTGTCTATATAGCAATCGGTGCACTTTTCTGCCATGGATTCTGTAGCCATTATGTGGTCTAAACGCCAGCCGATATTTCGTTCAAAGGAATCTCTTCGCCTGTAATCCCAGAATGTATATTCCCCCGACTTATGACAGTGCATTCTGAATACATCGACGAATCCCCAGTGAACTGCATTTTCAAGTGCCTTGCGGGCCTTCGGATGAAAACAGACATGCCCTGACAAGTTTACAGGGTCATAAACATCTATTTTCTCCGGTGCTACATTTAAATCTCCTACCCAGATTACAGGCTCGCTGGGTTGAAAATTCTCTTCAAAAAACCTCAGCAAACGGCCGAACCACTCCAGCTTATATTCAAACTTTTCAGACTCCGCCGAATAGCCTTGTGGTATATATGTATTAACGATATTAACGCCGTTAATTTCCGCCTTAATCAATCGAGCTTCATCTTTTGGATCATCATCGAAACCGCATTTAACGTTTGTAATTTCATTTCTGCTGAAAATTGCCACCCCGTTATAACTTTTCTGCCCCTTAAAGACACATCTGTATTCTGTCCCGTCAAAAGCATCGATTGGAAAATCATCATCCTGAACCTTGGTCTCCTGAACGCATAGAATGTCCGGCTGGTTCTTATCCAGCCACCTAAGGACAATATTCATCCGAGCGCGTATTGAATTGACGTTAAAACTGGCTATTTTCATTCGAAATACCCTTTTTTTAGTAAATAGAATTGACCGGCCTGATAAATTTTATAATTAGCTTTCAATGATATTACCGATAATAAATATAAATATTATCAGAAAATTTGTCTTTTTTACAGCCATATTCCGCGGTAGTGCCTAATAAGGATTATCGCAGATAAAGGAGAATTTTATAAAATGGTTAAAAGAATAATTCTCGGGCTTGCTTTATTTTTTTTAGTCTTTTCTTTGGCAAGCTGCCAGACTGTCCAGGGTATAGGTAGCGATATTACGTGGATTGGCGAGGCGGGAGCCGAGATATTGGAACAATAAGTCAATTTACCAGTTCGGCCGTTTGAGTCTTTTGTTCCAGCTTATCGCTGTTATTGGGCCTTGCGTTATAGGACGAAAGCTTTTCGATTCTATGGCTGCCGGACGCCATAAATCGAAAGGTGCGGATTTTCTGTGAGGTTCCAAACTATCAGTTGATCCTCTTTTCCATCCATAAAGGATTCCCCGATACGACCAGGAGTGGTTTGCCTGACAGTAAAAAAAGGTTTTTGCCTGATATACGAAAACCCCGTCTTTGTTACAATGCGGGTAAGATTTCGGTTAGTATATATGGAGACCCCTGAAGTGTGTGCTCATATCTCAGGAATCTTCGCTTTAAGATTCAAAAAGGCCTTGCTTGTGCTCGGTGAAGCGTGTACCCATGAGAGATGCGTGAGTACTTGCAAGCAAGGCCCAATATTTAATTAGTATTAATATCTCGCCACGTGGTTGGGTTAGCACAACCTCCGCATGGCCTCATTGGACGGTTCACCCATAAGGTCTTCGTGGCTCCGTTGTGCCGGTTTGACCGGCTTGTTCTATGTTTGTTCTTCAGCCATAGAATATGCTTTATCTATACTATACTATAGACGACTAAAGCGCGGATTCATTACATTATTTTTTCAAAAAATATGTAAAAAAAATCTAATAATTTAAAAGAAATGAGCGTTTTTCTGCAAAGAAAACTTTTCAAAAACGCTGTTAAGATGTTGCGGTTGACCTCTGAGGCCCTTTGAATAGAAATATAAGGGGGCTTGGCTTAGGTAAGGAAAAAAAGACTTACAGGCATAATAATCCCAAATCTCAAGTCGGTTTTTCTCGGACAAGCTACTGATATTAATAGCTGCTGAATAAAGCGGCATCTGGGAAAACAGGCATTTTTTCCTGATTTTGTCACTCGACGAGTATAAGTTATATTTTATATATGAGGGTGTTGTTGAGCATAATTCTGGCCTTGATAATGATGTTTTTTATCGGCTGTCAAAGCGGCGTATTTCAGACACAGTCTGAGCATATCGATGTTCATTGGCAGGATTACGAAATTCAGCCTCAAAGAGTTTCCTGTATCGACTCATTAGGAATATGGGAATGCTATATGGAAACTGAGATTGCTTCATCGAACAGGTTCTATTTTGATAATGGCAGGCTGAAGAAGTGGGGACATTAACTAACTCACCAACATCACTCAACCTCTCTTAAACCTGCTCGGGATTTTCTGCTGGTTCACTCTCATAAGGGCTTTTAACGTTCTAAAATGACCATACTCAGGCCTAAGGCAGAATCAAGTCAGGGCCGGCAATTCTACGACCGCAAGAAAAACTATAAAGGTTGCTCTGTGGGATTCCGGGCGGGGAGTTTAAAAAGCCCCTGCTTTAAGGAACAGAGGATTGGGAATGAATAAAGCCGGGGCTTTGTAAGACTACAAGCTTTTATGCTTGCCACCCTCCTTAACAGGTAACCACATAATACAATAAATACACAGATTAAGTAAAGTAGGATAATCCTTAAAATTGGCTTCGTAATTCCTGATATGTTGACAAAAGATTGGTTATGTCACTGATATTATTATAAACAGGATTTTTCCCGAAGTTTTTAAGCATAAGGCATAATTTACACGTAATCCTGCATCCTTGGCTGTGCCCGTTGATAATTCCGGGAGATGTTAATTGAAGGTCACTCCCCGCCTGCGGTCTTTTCACTGACCACATGATTGCCTGCTATATGGTTCTCATGCAAATTTACGCAATTTCAGGCCAACTACACAAATGCCGAGCATGCCAAGTATCACGGAAGTTGGAATCGGTGTTAAGATGAACGAGTCACTGTACGCACCACTGTCACCGAGGTTCTGGACGTGTACTCCGATTCGAAGACTGGTATCTCCGCCCGGGTTTGGATTTGTCAAACCGAGGTCGAGTGCTGTAATGACATCGGCAAAAGTCTTGTCATTTTTAAGATTAAACACTATTCCAACAGTCTCACCGGGATTTACTCCGTTGGCAACGGTTCCATCATTAGTGGACCAAAGGTGTGCCGTTGTCTGAAAAGGAGGGTACAGAGTTCCACCTGCGGGGAAATTTTTTGACGCGGGGTTGAGAGGTGTTACAAAATCAACCGGATTAGTCGAATTCGAAGGATCATCGATTATTGACACTATTTCTAACAAGGCCCCGTCTTCAAAAAACAACGTTCCAATAATACCGTCAATAGGGCTGCCAACTGCATAAAGTAAAAAGAACCTGACCACCTCCAGGATCAGTAACTTCTAGGGAAAGCTGTCCCTCCATCCAGCCGCTTACGCCCGAGTTGTCTGAAATAGCCCCAAAACTATACAATTCTGCTCGAGCCTCTGTTGACAGAATGACCACGGAGACAAAGACGAGACTTAAAAAAATAATATGATTTTTTGTTGTGCGTGACGCTGACATTGTTACGTTCCTTAAAAACTTGTTTCCAATAGATGCATAACTCTCTTTATCTATTCTGTATTATTAGTATCTTGTTCTATTGTAAGCTTAATCTTATTTCCGTGTATCAGGGCCGGCCCTGTTTTATCTGTAGGGGAAAGCCCTATGCCCGTTATAGAAAGCTCCTTGGGATAGGTTCGTAGTTTTAATGGTCTCTCAGGCGCTCTAAATTGTGCTCTGGTAAATTCCCGCAAATGGCTTTAACTGCTTTGTCTTAAACACCTCTGAAGTGGGTCGATAAGGATGTCCAAATAAGCGATTCTCCACTCGCCGGATATAGTGAAATCTCAATTCGTGTATTAGACGGACGAAACAGGACGCTTGCTGCTGTTTTATCTGAAAAGTTTCAGTACCATCTGAGGAATTGTATTTGCCTGTGCCAGCATTGAGATACCGGCCTGTGCAAGCACCTGGTTTCTTGTCATCTCGGCCATTTCGGTAGCCACATCGACGTCCGAAATACGAGACTCGGCTGTCTGCAGATTCTCAGACTGAATATTAAGCACTGATATGGTGCCTTCAAGGCGGTTTATCTTATAACCGAACTTGCCACGGGCGGTATCTTTAGTGCTGATTGCGCTGTCTAATGTTGTCACTGCTTCACTGGCGCTGGTTGCGTTGGAAATGGTCAGGCCTGTAATATTAAGACCTGCCGATGCGCTGGTTACATTGCTGCCGGTAATGCTCATGTTATCGGTTGTTAGTTTACCGAAGTGGATTGATATGGTAGCGGAGTTGTCAAGCATTTTGATGTTGTTATACTTGGTTGCTCCGGCGATACGGTCGATTTCGTCACGCATTTCTTTGAACTCGTTCTCCATAATTGTTCTCTGTGCGGAAGAGTACGAGCCTGTGGCCGCCTGCTCGGCCAACTGCTGCATACGCACTAAGTCATCGTCGATTGTTGCCATAGCGCCTTCCATTGTCTGCAGCAGACTAATGCCGTCATGGGCGTTACGAATAGCCTGCTGGATAACAGCTATGTCGGCTCGCATCAACTCGCGAACGGCCAGGCCGGCTGCGTCGTCCTTTGCACTGTTGATGCGCATGCCTGACGACAGCCTTTCGACCGATTTGGCAAGGGCGTTGTAACTCTGGGCCAGGTGCCGTGCGGCGTTTACTGACATAATATTGTTTTTAATTATTAACATATTTTTGGCCTCTACAATAACCTGCCAAATAAACTTTTTCTGGCCCTGTCAATAATCCTCAGAATATTAATTCGAACGTGCTTCCTGGATAACTGAAATAGCTGCCTCCATCGGAAATTATCGACCAAAGTCTGACCGGACTGAAGAAGTTCTTTTTTCGCGGGTATTTGTTAAATTGTTGCGCCGATAATAAAGATTAAATCAGAACTGATATTGCGGGTATCCTGCTTACAACGGGATGCCTTGAAAAACCGTTATTTCCGGCGGCGTATAGTATCCCTAAAAGACGGGTTCGTCGTTTAAATGGCCTCAGTTTAGAGATTTATATCCACTTCTTTAATCATCACAAAATACTTATCATATTGAAACCATCCTATATGCTCCCAAAATGCTTCAGCTTCAATATTCTCTTTGGATAAGAAAATATAGATTTTCTTTATCCCCTCAGTCCGAAGAATTTCCGAGCATTTCTGAACTAGCATCTTGCCGGTTCCTTGTCGGCGATGATTTTGAGCGACCGCCAAATGATTCAAAAATCCACATCTTCCATTGTGACTCGCCAAACATGTTCCAATAATTTTATCATGATCAAGGGCCAGGAAACTCATACCTTTATTTCTTCCAAGGAAAAAATCAAATCCCTGTTTGTTTTCTGAATCATCAATTTCTACTCCTTCAATGTTTCTCCAAAAAGCATTTATTGCATCATAATCCTCTGGACGAATTTCTCGAATAGTCGTACTCATCTTTTCACCTCAGCAGTTCATTATCAATCTACAGATTCATTTCTAAAATCACCTGCTTTAGCCATATAGTCTGGTGTGTCATCTGGAAGATCTGGTATATTAATCGGAAGATTTTTCCCGGGAATGAATAAGGCAGCTTGCTTCCAAAACCATTTGCTTGTTATTAAATCCAGTGCGATGTATTGCTTAAGTTTCTTTCCGTTATAAGGCGTATCCACTTGAGATAATTCATGGAAAAGCGATCGTAGTAATCCGCATGAATTTGCATGAATTGCCTCTATCTTAATAAGAGCTCCTTTGTTTTCTATACCGTATTCTTTACGATGGTTAAGAAGGCGATCTGATTCGAGCATAGTAAGACGACAATTTTGAAGAGCCGCACGAAGACTATCTACTCTAAGCTTTTTCAAATGAGATAATCTAATCGTTTGAGTAAGTGCAATAACAAGAGATATTATTCCAATAATGAAGCTTATTATAGCTATAGGATCGAGAGGCATAGCTTTGCCCTCCATTTTGACAAATTCGCGAAAATTGTTACCGTCTTTATTGAATTTAAGGAACACATACATTCTATGGCGAGTATAGAATAATAAATATATTTTTCTGCGGCGTCTCCTATCCTGGTGCTCCTCCACTAATTATTGACTATATAGTTTCGCATGAGAACCCAAACAACGCTGATTCTGCAGCATAAGACACCTGTTGTCCGCTGACAAATTGCTGGGTAACCGTCACAGAAAATCTACACTGCGGGAAAGGTATTTTCAAGAAAAAACCGGGCTAAAATATGTGGTATTCGAGCATTTTGGAAGCTCCATTTTTAAAAGTAGCCCTTTTATGTTGCCGCTCAAAACGAGTTCGTCGTTTAAATGGCCGCTGAGGCGATTTAATTTGAAGGATAAGGTCACTCTGTGAGATTGTAAAAGATGGCTTAAGTAATGAAAAAAGGCTGCAAGTATTTGACTCACAGCCCTTTGTTTGCGAAAACCACGTATTCCAAAAAGTTACTACGGACAGTTCTCAAGCCAGTCGGATGTGAAAGCCGACAAATCTTCGTTGTTAATTACCCCGTCGCCGTTGTAATCTTCGCATATCAAGAAGCTTTTACCCGGGATGAAGTAGTAATCTTCCGTTTCACCAATATCGTATCCGTCCTGTGGCCCGGAACCGCCGTTGCCTCTGGCACCGGGATCGCTGCCGCCGGTCCATGGCTTCTCGGAAAGACTTATCCTCATCCATATTTCCTTACTGCCATTGTCGGGGTGCCATGACAGGAATGCTCGTGAGGTGAGCTGGTTTAATCCGGCCGGCAGATTGATAAGATACTGATTCTGTACCGCCCACTCGGATACAATCCCCTTGGAACAAACAAGAGTCTGATTGGTGTTGCTGTCGTCGTCCCAGTCGCCGTCACGGTTCCAGTCGCACCAGACATTGACCCAGAGGTTCGTGCCCGGTTTGATTACGTTGACGATATAGTCAAGCGTTGTCCAGCGGCATTGCGGCATATTAAGCGGGAAGATAACGCCATCGTCATCCTTGTCGTTGTCCGGCGAGTTGGTTTGGGGTTTGATATTATTGAAAACATCCTGGTCCGGCCCGGTGTCGGCTTCGTTTTCATTAGTAATATTTTGATCCAGATGAGCCACTGCAAGAGGATTCAAATGAATCGGCCCGACAGGCCCGGTGGAGCTGCCGTCATTATAGACAGTCGGATAATGGGCTTTGACTCCGGAAGGTCCTCCCTTGGGATATGCGGTCATGTTACTTCCGAAATTGTTAGTGCTGTCCGGAGCATCGCCGAGGTCTGATTCTGTTACTGCTGTCCCCTCGCAGCTAATACTTATCAAGCCCTCACCTGTGTTGTCGCCGAATCCGCCGACTTGGATGAGGTACTGCTGGCCGGCGACCGCATCGAAGGTGATCTGAGACTGCCGGTCACAGAAGTCGTCGTTGCATCTGAGCATATTACCCGAAGTCGGGGTTGAGCTGCATCCGTCATAGACGGCAAGCTTGGTATCGAAGCTGCTGCCGCACAGGCTGACGGTGGCGCCGCCGCTGCAGGTAGCGGTATAGCAATACCAGATGTTCTTGCCTGACATACAAAGCCGGTCTTCGGGGCCATCGTACGTTGCCTCCGTAGTGTTGAACGCCTGGTCCGTTACATTACCGACCGACTTTGCGTTCTGACGGTCGTCATTGGCTGGTGGGGCACCAATGCATATAACCTGTGCAAAGCCCAGCAGTAATGCAGGTACCCATTTTAACTTGCAAATATTCATGTTTTAGTCCTCCAGAAACCACAACCCTCTTGTTCTTAAGCGGCAGATTCACAGTAGTCATTCTTTATCATCTATGTAACCATAAAAACATTGAATTGCTCCTTGTTTGTATATACGTTTGTCTTAGGGCCGAACTCTTCAAAAACAGGTTTTTATGGTGGGAAACTTGATATGGATAGAATAATCTTCCTCATCACTCCTCCGTGAGATTCAATATGTGCAAAATTGTACCTGATTGCCGGAAATCTGTCAACAGAAAAAGCCTCTCAGGAGTGTTTTGTTGCTGGAACAGTAAACAGCACCGCCTCAGAGTTCTCTATAGAACGGTGGGAGTTTGTGAACCCGCAGGGCTTTATACTAAGGTGATATTTGAAAAAAAGAAACATTCGATTGATTAAAGTATGGGTTAAATGTGATTGGTCTAAATTAAATTCTGCGATATCAGGTAAGTTCTTCGACCTGTTTTTTACTGGATTTGCTTTTGGTGGGTATACTTTTTATTGGTTGCGGTTTTTCAGCCATATGTTTTGTGGAGCTGGCCCTGCGCAGGGAAGCGCCTTTGTCTCGGCCATGAATCTTGTCAACTATGGCATAACTTTCGATTATAGCCAAAAGGCTTAACAGAAAACTGAGCGTGCTTTCAGCACCCTGATTGGTATTAACTCCGTCGTGGAGAAGGCCGTCGTTACATCCTGTTGTTCTAAAGTCATACAGCGGAATGCGCAATTCGTTTTGTCCGAGGAACCAGTCAAAGGCTTTTCTTTGAAGTGTTAAGAACCGGTCGTTTTGTGTGGCGTCATAGGCCGCCCTTAACATCATAACCGTACTTGCGGCTTCAATGGGTTGCTGGTCAAATGTAGCTTTTGTCCCGCCCCGTTCGTACCATCCTTTGCAGCCGATAAAGCTGAAATATTCGCCATTGAAGGTGTTTGCCAGCAGGAATTCACAGGTTTTTTCTGCTATTTCGAGGTATTTCTTATTCTCGGAAGTCAGCCCGGCAACAAATAGAGCATGAGGCAAAACGGCATTGTCATAAGTCAAAATATCCTCGAACCATTCCCAGTCGGGATAATTATTTTCTTCGTATTGAGTTACAAGACCGTCTGCTGTTATTTCCAGTTGACGTTTTATGTCACTGGCTCCCGGAAACTGTTTCAGATAATCACACATACCAAGTATCGAATATGCCATCCCCCTTGGCAGTTGCTTGTGGATATGTTCTACCGATTTATCAAAGCAGCTTTTGGCAATCGATAGATAGGCCGGCGTTGGTGGTTGTGCCATAACCGTTCCGAGTGCCCACAGTACTCTGCCGAAAGCATCATTTAACGGTTCATCCTTAAGCCAGCTTCTGTCAAAATTCATAAAGTTTCTGATTGTGCCGTCGCTGTTTTGGGAATGTATGATGAAGGAAAAATATGTATCGAGAAGCCGAATCGCCTGCGGCTCGGAATACTGGGCATAATGCTTGGTCATTGCGATTACCGCCCTGGTATTATCATCCGTGCAATAACCATAATCGCGATTTGGTATTGTAAAATTGGCGTGCTGGTACAAGCCGGTGTCGTCGGTCAGTTTTTCCATGTGGTTCAGTGAGAGTTCGGGC
>JABMRO010000750.1 GCA_013202635.1 Planctomycetota bacterium | reverse complement strand
TCTGAGATTTGAGATATGATATACCCAATAATCAATAGTAAATCATCAATAATCAATCGAAAGGGCTTGCGCTCTACTCCAGTAGAGAATGTTCGACAAATCCACTCTTTTATGCAAAACAAACCCAATGTCAAGTACGCCCAAATTAACCTAAACTCTTATATGACAAGCAAATACGAAAAATTGGACACTTGGTTATTCAGAAAAACAAAGCCAATTCAAACCCAATTGCCGAAAGGGCAAAAATTGATGCAAAGTCTGTATTTACAAAGGATTATGAAGAAATATGCGGATTGGGGCTATGAAAAAACAAACCCAATTCAAACCCAATCAAAGCCAATCTTAAAAAGACAGACCGGCCAAACCCCGGAGCCGCTGATTCGCTTGCTTTGGTCCTATAACATATCCGGCCCGTTTTAAAAATTCATCATGGTAATATTTGCACCTGCCGGATTTTGTTCTTAAACTTTTATTAGGGAGAAAATACGTAACAATTGTTTCTTTAGGGAAGATTGTTCTTTAGTTAAAAAAAGGCATTTAACTCACATTTGGGGGGGGGTAATGCTATGAAAAAGAAAAAGAAAAATCATTTGAGATTATGGGCAATCGGTATTCTGGCGTTTTTACTATGCTCTGTGTTTTTACTATGCTCTGCACCGTGCGGCGCCCAAATTGTTGTTGCCGGCGACGAAACCCTAAATGTCGGCACTGGCTATCCCTCGGAGCGGATTGAGGGCGACTATTTAATAGTGCAGGGAACATTGAATCTGTATGCAGGGGCCTATGTGGACTGGGGAATCAATGCCTTGGGCGGCAGCGTAGTCAACATCTATGGTGGTGAACTCGGTACTACAATACTTGGTGATAGTTTTCCCATCTCAATTTTCCCGGCTGAGATTGCGGGTGTGCCCGATCCGGTTGTGACAGTCTATGGCACTAAGTTTGCAGTGGACAACGTAGATGTGCCGCAAGGGGCAACTGAATTCACCGTTGATAAATTTTCTGGCGGTGTATTAACAGGGACCTATGGAAACAATGGTGGCCCCATTAACCTGAAGTTTTTTAGCGGTAGTATTATAGGTATACCCATTTATCTGGTAAACCTAAACCTTGACGCTGAGGTGACAATTGATATCAAGCCCGGCAGCGATAACAACAATATCAATCTCAAATCCAGAGGTGTCGTACCGGTAGCGGTCTTAACGACAAGTAATTTCAACGTCGATACCCTTGACCTCGGGACAGTAAAATTCGCAGGTGCTAAGCGCGTGCGTACTACGCTGTGCGATGTAGATAAAGATGGCGATATGGATATGCTGTTTCACTTCAAAACACAGGACCTTATTGACCTGAACGAGGAAAGCACAACGGCTGAATTGACGTTCAAGAATACCGGCGGAGAACAAATAACAGCAACTGACAGCGTGCGCATCGTGCCACAGAAGAAAAAATGGATTTACCGGACAGGTCATAGCCTTAAGTAAGTAGTTTGGTTTAGGCCTGTAAAAAACGCTAATTCAGTAAAAACAAAGGGCTGCGAGTTTCCGCTCGCAGCCCTTTTTCATCACTTTAAACACCTCTTAGAAATACGCCTCTTCTTTCCTGGATAACAGGCAGATTCCGACAAATAATAATACCATACCTGAAATCTGCATAGCTGTCACCAGCTCCCCCAAAATCAAAAAACCCATTAATGCCGCGAAAAAAGGCGTCGAAAGTTCCATAGCGGAAACCTGAGCGGCTTTAATACGCTTCATACTTTCATAATAAAGTATCGTCCCGACCCCGACTATAACTCCGACCAGGATTTGATGGATATTGGAGACAACCAGCGAAGACTCAAACGACAAATAGACAACAAATATCACCGAGGCGATTAAATACCTGTAAAAGGTAACAACCCCGGCATCAAGCTCTCTGAGATATTTTCTCGTCACTATCGCCGTCGTTGCCCAGGCCGCTGTCGCCAGCAGCACATAAATATCCCCGACCGTGCCTAATCTCATCATGGACAAATTCTCTACCGTCTTCGTCGTAACAAACAACCCCGCAATTATCATAGTGAATATGCCGATATAATCAAACTTCGTAAGCTTATCTTCTTTTAGCAGAAAGAACCCTATCAAAACAATAAATATAGGCTGCATATGACCTATCATGACCGCATTAAGCACGGAAATTTTCGTTAAAGCATAAAAGTACAATAAATCCCCGATTACCGTCCCGGCTATTGCTATATAAAGAATTTTTGAGAAATGATTTGTGCTGACCTTAAGCTTTCTTGCCCCTGTGGCAAGAACGTACAAAAGAGCGGTTAAAACAACAACTATAGCCCTGATGGCGGAGGTTTGAAGAAAATCTGAATTCGCATAAGCCAGCTTCGCAAAAATAGGCTCCAGCGACCACATTAAACTGGCTCCCAGTATTGCTAATATGCCTGTTTTCTTTGTGTCCATAACAGCCAAAAAAATTGATATAATAGTCAAAAAAAATCCGATGTTACCGTCATAATAATCCGATATACAAGACGGAAAGGAAGGGTTTTGATAGCATATTTACACATTCAAGGCAAGAGGGTAAATTTAACAAATATTGTATTACAACCGCTTTTTTGCTATTTGTAAGGAATGCTGTTGTAAAGTTATTTCCAGAAAAACAGGTTTAGATTAAATTTTAAGAAATGGGGCTAAAGTATGCATATAGACTCATATAAATTTGGAAAAATCATTATCGACGGCGTGGAATACAACAGTGATTGTTTAATCTTCGGTAATTCTGTAAAGCCCGGCTGGCGCAGAAAACAGGGGCATTCGCTATCTGATTTGGATTTGCAGTCGGTCGTTAAAAATAAACCTACCATGTTAATAGTAGGCTGTGGCAAATCAGGAAAGATGAAAATCCCGAATGAGACCCGCCACTTTCTTCTGGAAGAAGAAATCCTGCTGGAAATCGCCGATACGAATGAAGCCGTCGAGCGGTTTAATGAATTGTCAAAAACCGGAATCAAAATTGCCGCAGCTCTGCATTTGGCCTGTTAAGCTATTATCGCGTTAAGCTGTAATGCGTGACTTGTCATTCATGGAAAACTGTCTTGAGCAAAGTCGATTGGCTGCGGCATGACAATTTGTAAAATCATTCGTCACATATCAGTACTCTGTACAGTAAAGCTACTTTTAGTCCTTCTTCTCCGGCTTCATTACCTCGCCGGTCATAGGGACAAATCGCACAGGCATAACATTCTCCTTGCGAATTTTACCTTCTTTGTCCTTTGTTACGACCACCAGATACTGAAAGCCCTGTGGACTGCCGTAAGGCAATATCATCCTGCCCCCCGGCTTCAACTGTTCGAGCAGCGGCTCAGGAATGCGCCCTGCCGCGGCCGTACCGATAATCGCGTCAAACGGTGCCTCTTCCTCCCAGCCGAAAAATCCGTCACCGAACCGGACGAACACGTTCGGATAACCGAGCTCCTTCAGGCATTTTTTCGCTCTATTCGCGAGCCCTTCTACAATCTCAATAGTATATACCTGTTTTGCAATCTCCGCGCAGATAGCGGCCTGATAACCGGAACCTGTACCGATTTCGAGGACTTTGGAATTCGGTTTTAGCTTTAATGCCTCGGTCATAAAAGCCACGATATAAGGCTGACTTATCGTCTGGTCAAAACCGATAGGCAATGGAGAGTCGGTGTAGGCATAGCGCTGCTCTAAGAATCTAACAAAAGCATGGCGGGGAACGGTTCGCATCGCCGCCAACACATTCGGATCCTTTACATTTCTTGCCTGGATTTGCCGGGCCACCATCCTTTCCCGCTCTTCGGCCCGTTCGGCAAATGCCGGATGTTTATGCTCAAGAGGTGGCAGTTCTCTTTCGTCCGGCTCTTTTTGCTTTTGCTCGGCTTGAGCTGCCGCCTGGTTCGCCTCCGCCTCCTGCGAAGCTACAATCCCCTCAGGCTCCTTCGCACAGCCGGCTCCGAAAACAACAGTAAATATCCCCGGCACTATGACCAGACATACAGCCGCATATAACCACTTTTTAACCTGCCAAAGATTTGTTGCAGCCATTTTATTTCCCTCCAATTCTTTTATACGATTTCCTGTTTTAGGGAACCTCTAAAAATTCATTTTTACTGCGAACGGCTGCGATCTTCTCCGGCGGCGTTGTCAGGCCAAACTTCGTCCTCGACATAGCTTTGGCTATGCCTGCGGCGATTTCGACCTTCCGCCTTGCCAGCGAAAATTTCGCACGTTCTCGTGACAAAAGCAATTTTTAGAGGCCCCCTTTAGAATTGGCCTCGGCCACCCTGTATTTCTTTAATAACACAGGGTAAAACTGCTCCTGATATTATACCACTCATCTCGCAAAACGCTGCTAAAAAAATGAACATTAATACATCTGGTCTGTACAATGAGCAACCATTATGTATAAGTTATAAGTTATAAGTTATTAAGCCGTACAGGGGTAAAAATGGAAGTAGTT
>JABMRO010000749.1 GCA_013202635.1 Planctomycetota bacterium | reverse complement strand
GTCCTACACCCTGTGCACCTTCTTTGCATGTAAAGCCCTTATAACAGCTAATAACTGCGATGGATACGCCAAAGAACAAACCCTTTACAATCCCGATAAAAACATCCCATCGCTCTACGGCGTTGGCACTATGGAGCCAATACGCCCGGTTGTTAATCCCTAAATGTACGACGCTTACGAGATATCCGCCGATAATACCCATCAAATCGGCGAAAATAATCAGAACCGGCGTAAGTAACAGACACGCCAGAATCCGCGGTGCAACCAGATATCGTATAGGGTCCGTCCCCATGCTCCTGATTGCGTCAATTTGTTCGGTAACATTCATCGTTCCCAATTCAGCGGTTAAAGCTCCTCCGATGCGTCCAGCCAGCATAACCGCTGTGAGCACAGGCCCCAGCTCTTTAACAACCGCAATGTTAATCAGAGAGCCCAGATACTCTTCCAATCCCATACCTGCAAGCTGGCCGTATGTCTGAACCGCCAGTGTCATTCCCACAAATGCTCCGGTTATCATAACAACCGGGACACTGTGAACGCCGATAATATACATTTGTGCCCATATTAACGGATACGTATGGGTGCTGCTGCAACTCTTCAATGATGCAGTCGTCGACTGCCAGAAAAACCGAGCAAGTCTCCCCATATTGCTCACGCCACTTATTGTTTTAGCTCCCACTATCCCAATCATGGTATTTCTCTCCAACCGAATCTCAGGACAAATTCCACGAGTAATCTTTAATAGTAAATAGACAACGGCCGATAGTCAATTACCAATTGAATGGAACTTCAAAAGAACCTTTGTACTTTGTCGCGCATCCTTGCTACCAGCATACAACAAACTCCACAGCTTATGGCGGGTCATTCCACATTCTCTACCCCACTTAGTGAAAAGGCAGTGATCGATTTCCATCAATTGCTCATATTAAAAAGCATACAAGCACTTTGACCACCCAAGTAATCATTTTTTTCAATCGCCTGGGAAGAATACATTTCCTATCCGTTCAGCACCCACCCTTTCCGGTATTTCTTACGGATATACTGATTAGCTTCAGGACAGTTGGTAGCCTTTAGGTTTTTGGCATCCCACTGAAGTTTCTTGCCCACGCGGTATGAGACAAGGGCTAACAAGTTATGCTCGATTAGCGCACCGGAATAATCAAAGTTGCAGAGGGTCGGCTTGCCCGTCTTGCATCCGATGAGCCACTCCTTGTGGTGACCGGGCGATGACGGAATCAGCTCATGTGGCTTAGGCGACTTGTAATGCGTCATATCACTATCAGTTTTGGGCATCAGCAACCTGAAATCATAATCCACCAACAGCGAGCCCTTATCTCCCTTGAATAGCACACCCTTAAATAGCCAGTCACGGTCGAATGCTTTCGAGGGCATACCGGGCTTTTTGCCGCCGTCATACCAGTAAATCTTGACAGCCGGGCGCCAATCATTGGCCGGATGGTCCCACTCGGCCATGAGCTGCTGCGGACATGTGTCGGTGTTTATGGGTGTACCAGCAGCTTTGCAGCTCGTAGGAAACCGCAGGTCAAGTGCCCAGTATGCCATGTCCATCATATGACTGCCCATATCCCCAATCTGTCCGCTGCCGAAGTCCCAGTAGAGGTTCCATGCCAGGCAGCCGCCGAAATAGTCGGGATTATAAGGATGCATCTTTGATGGACCAACCCATAAATCCCAGTTGATGTGGTCAGGGACGGGTGTGCCGCCCGGCAGATAGCTGCCTCCTTTAGGCAGCCGGCTGCACCATACACGGGCTTCCTTCACGGTTCCAATTGCGCCGTTACGTACCAGTTCGACCATACGACGATAATTGTCATAGGCGTGTATCTGCGTACCCATCTGCGTTGCTATCCTGTTCTTGTTCTTGAGGTATGTCTTGCGAACCAGGCGTGCTTCCTCTACGGAGTTGGCTAACGGCTTTTCACAGTAAACGTGTTTGCCGCGATTCATAGCCCAGACATTGACGAAGGCATGGGTATGATCGGTCGTCGAGCAGACAACGGCATCAATATTCCTTTGGTCGAGACAGCGCCTCCAGTCAGTATATGTTTTTGCCCTGGGGAACTTTTTGGCGGCCGCGGCAAGATTCTTTGAGTTTACATCGCACAGGGCGACGATATTCTCACTCTTAACG
>JABMRO010000748.1 GCA_013202635.1 Planctomycetota bacterium | reverse complement strand
GATGAATGCCAACAAATCCTATCAGTAACCGCATACTCAGTATGACCACTCCAACCATCCAGATTACTAAGAACCAGGGTAATAATATGTACAGGTAACTATATATTCTTTCGCGTAGTGGAGTTGAATAATCTATTTCGGCAGGCCTCGACATATTTGGGATGGAAGTGTCGACTTCCAGTGAAATACCACCTTCAGGTAAAACAGTATCCGAGATAATATTAAAAGGCTCGACTGGTTCGATTTCTGTAAAAAGTTCCTTATCTGGACTAATAGGAATGTCAATAGCTATGAAGGTTACTACAGGACAAATGATCATGGCTATGAATGCCAAGAGATAAACGATATAGCGAGCATTACCATGGCTCGGCTTAAACACTCGAACACAAGCTCCAATCAAGATGGCTATGATCAGACCTTGCCAGAGAAAGTGAACTAACGTCAGGCCAAGTCGCTGCCAGATAGGCTGAGAAAGAAATTCAATGATCGACATTATGCATTCTCCCTTTTTCGAGTAAACTCGTTTATGGTTTTGTGGATTTCCTCTAGTTCTTCGCTATTCGGTTTTGCCTGTCGGAGTAGATGTGTTACCAGAGCACTCGCCGAACCGTCAAAAGCCCGACTCAGCAAATCACCGAGCATACGTGACTGTGTTTTATCCCGCGAAACCTTCTCAGAATACACAAACGCTTTTCCCTCGGCCTTTTGTTTGAGCATCCCCTTATCGGCCATAACATTCATTAGGCTCATGACTGAAGTGTAAGCTCGAGGGCGCTTAGGACTAAGCAAATTCATAACTTCTCTGACTGTACATGGCCCGTGTTCCCAAATGATTTGTAGAACTTCTAACTCAGCCGGGGTTGGGTTTTTATGACGTGGTCTAGCCATTGAACTGCTCTCCTATCAAATGTTCAGAAAATATCATTCCTTTGTAAGTTTATTGGTATGATTGTACAAATACTGCAAAACCCGTAGACTGTCAACGGTAAAACCCGTAGAAAATAAAAAATTTCTTTCAACTTCAGTTTTTACCCAAAAAACACAGAAAAGGTCCTATTATTCTTACATACGCTTTAGCTAAAATAGCTTTAGAACTTGTCCCCATGATAAATATGAGTCAGACTGCGCTTGTCAAGGGCCAATAGTACCACGTGACATTTAGTCTAACCTTTTACAAAACAGACATTTACGCCCTTGGGCTCCTCGCTCGCCATTTTACCCACTTTCTGCTGCCTGGTCGCTTTTGAGTTGAAAAATGGGTTCAGTTGTTGCCCAAACCGTATCAAGACTCTTGAAGGTTTTCCGTTGCTATCATGGATAATAAGTTGGTTGTCTGGGGTAATTCGCGTCCCGTGCGCATAATCTTTGAGCCCTATGACGGTCCATGAGTTGTGAAAGTAGTCGAAAGGTTCATCGGCCCTGAGCGGGCACGTCAAAGCCGGTGCAACCCAGATTAGTAGTGTAGTGATCAGGCCCCTCAATTTAGGATTTTGTGTCATGGGTCGTTCCTCTTTTTATCGTGGCTCGAGAGATATGAGTTAGCAGAATTTCCTATTTGACGAGAAGTGCAGGTTTGGTTATTGTATTACAGAAGCCAGGAATGTACAAAAATTAATGTAAGAAAGTCACTATTAACGATAATTAGAATGTATGGTCGAGATTTTCAGCATATAAAAGTCTTGCGCTAAAGGAGATGAGCACTTATTAGTGAGAGACTTATTACATCTCAAGAACTGCGTCCATATCTGCAACAATGCGGATATACTGATGATTTGATTCAAGAGAACTATTCTTATGCCGACAGCACCGGCCAAGAGCGCCTTGTGCCAATTGTTGGTTTTGCATACCCTTTGTATGATGCCAGAAATGCATGCATCACAGTGATAGATGCCGAATTATTAGAAGCATCAACCTTTGACACCAAAACAATTCAATGTCGCGATATTGGTTCCCCTTTGCTATTTATTTGCTGCAGAAAAGAATTTCAATGGTGGAGTTTAACGACCAAAGGAGCTGAATTTAGAGAAAGAGTATCTGTTAATCAAAATGGCAATTCAAGTGGCACGATATAAGGCAGGCAGTGTATATTGTGACTGGTAGTAGGTTGCAACCATCGTAGATTGGCCGAGTTTGGAGGTAGAATGGTTCCCTAATTTAATAAGTCGACACTTGACAAATTGCACATGAAACCGCATATATAGATGGTGTTTTCGGCCATCAGGCCGAGTGTAAATATTGATAAATTGTATTAGGAGAATTTGAAAGATTTCAGGCGGGTAACCGCCCGTCTTTGACAATTAAAATGACGCGCAAGCGTCAAGAGCTGCTTCCCAGAAAACCGCCAATCGAGCCTACGGGCTCTAACAACAGAAACAGTACTTGAAGCCGCGTTCCCGATACGGGAGCGTCGGCTAAGTGCTATTCTGTTGTACCCCTTGGCGGGGGTTCTGGGAGTGGCCTTGGTTCGGCGTTCCCTTTTTTATGCGCTAAAAAATACAAGGAGTGATAAGCCAATGCCGGTATTTACACCCTACGGGCTGCTTGAGCAAGTAGGGGGGAGCCGACTTCGGCAATTGAACTTTGTAGCACAAGGTGTTCGCGTTTTCTGTAAGGAAAAGTCTCTTTTTGTGTCATTGCATCGGCGAGCAGATTTAATGCAGCGGAATATCTATGGTGAAACGAAATATATCTCTTTTTGGGTTAAGAGTTTGTGCTGGGATGAATATTTACACCCTACGAGGAGATGTTTTTAAAGTTGATAACAGACTCGACTAAGATCAAGCATGGTGATCCCGAATCCCTAAACTGATTCAGTAACCTCACTGAATATAACCAAGCGAGCGAAGGGTCCGTAGCTGCTCAGGGGCCAGCGGCGAATCCTCCGACCGCGTGAAGTGCTGCGCCAAAGCCTTGTGTGCCTCCCACTGCGGCTCAAGGAGCTTGATGTACTTCTCCACCAGGTCAGGCCGCTCCTCGTGGACGCTCCCCGCGTAATAGGGATCTTTCCAGCGGTCAAACAAGATGATAGGTGGCCAATTGGGCTATTTGACAGATTTTCTAAGCTGTAATGCGCTAACTGCGAATTTCAGAGGCCATTTTGGCACTCACGAAAAGTGCCTCGAAAGTGTCCAATAATAGGGATGTTTGGGGTCGACTTGACCGACGGATCGTGTTATGGGGAGGGTTTCGCTTTCCGATCGAGAAGCAAGAGCGACTGAGGATTGCGCCATGCCCAGCCGGCCGGCTCAGCCGAACGCCTCCAGCCGGAAAGTTTCCAATCAGAATTAACGGAATAGGTCAGATGCCCCTTTCCTTCCTTGCGGTATTCATACAAGGCAACAACATTCTTGGAATTTTCCGAGACGGCATCGGCCGGTGAAATAGAAACCGCGAACTCCAACTTCCCCGCCTTTAAAACCCTCGTGCCGCGAGGCCTGCGGTTCGGGGGCCAGGCGAAAAAAGCGATCTCCTGGATCTTTCCCCATGACTGTGCCGCCTCCACCCCTTCACGCATCAATAGACGAGAATTATCTGCGCCGCCGGTCATGCGATAAACCGGCACGGGAAGATAAAGACGGGAATCGTTCAAATCCAGCCGGTACATGATCTGATTGTAGTCGTAACGAGGCGTTTTGACGGGAGCGTCTGTAAAGGTATCGGCGTAGGTCCCTTCAAAATAGACCAGACGGCCGTCCTGTTGATTAAAAAATGGATGGTGGGCGATGTTGTAGAGATTGTAACGGTCGTGGGTGACGATTTTACGGGCATAGACCCAGGGCCCAAGCGGAGTATCCGCCTCCATGTACCAAACATCGCCAAATCCGCCAGCAAACCCGATCCAACGCCGGCGGTGCTCATTCCAAGACACAGAAACAGAATCGTCAACAATACGCTCGCCGGTCTCTATGTCTCTCAACTGAGACCAGGCTTCGTCTTCCTTTAACTGGCCAGCTTTATACATTTTTGTCTGTTTCTGAAAATCAAACCGGTCCATGCCTGCCTTCCAGCTGTAACGCAAAACGCCTTTGGCTGAACGGTCCAAGGCGTCAGTAGAGTCCCCTGCTTTAAGCGGCGTGAAGGACTCGTACCTCCTGAGATCTTTTAAATGATCCAGGCGAGCTTCGACTCGGAAGTTGGGAAGGAGGTAGTAGTACTCTGTCCCATCGACGAAGACACGGAAGGGGTGCGCGGAAGCGTGCCCCTCCTGCAGGTCAAAACGCACGAGTCGCTCGAATTCCTGTTTCTCATCATTAAACGCCAAGAGCCCCCATTCCACGACTTTAACGTCGCCCTCCATCACTTTAAGATTGACATAACGGGCCGCAAGGCGTTCACGGCCTGTTTCATCCGGCACGGTCATGAGGCCTTCGATCCATCTGAACTCGCCAGGGGCTTCGAATGGACACATGGGCTTGGGAAAGCCCGATTCATCGACAAAGTAGGTAAAATCCACGCCCTCGCTGGGATCCAAGCCTCCCTTTCCCGGCAGTTCCGAAGTGGCGCCGGAGGCAGAAAAGTTGTAATGAGCGGGCCCGGTCGTGTCCCCCCAAAACCAGTAAATCTTGCCCCGGTAAGGAGCTGCCACCACTGTGTCTTGCCCGATCACCTTGCCGTTGAGGAGTGGCTGTTTTATCGGAACTGGGTCACCCACAAACACGCTGTCCAAATAGATCCCTTCGCCGGTCATCCGGTACAGGCGCTCGGCAATATTCAAACGACGGATTTTGAGAGTGGCGGCCCCCCCTCTCTCCGGCCGAAGAACAGCGCCGCGCTCTCCGAACATTTCATTCACCGGAAACTCGTAGCCATGGCTTCGGACACGAAAAAAAACCTTTTGCCCCATTAAAGAGGGCTCATAAAACGCGATCACCCCCCGGCTATCGGTGTAATGGCGGACATTGTCGAACCCGGAAAGCTCCACCAGAGGTACCCCCCGGCCCGTTTCTTCATCCAGCACCATGATCTTGAAGTAATCCTTGTGAGAGATCGGCGCCCCATGGGCCGGGGTTAAAGG
>JABMRO010000747.1 GCA_013202635.1 Planctomycetota bacterium | reverse complement strand
CGCTCAGCCAGGGCCGACCATCCTAAAGAAGCAATCTTTATAGCAAAGCGGTTCGTAAGAGAGTTGGAGAAATCCGAATTAACAGCACTTGCCGGATTAGGCCCGGAGGGCAAGGGAGTTCTAACTATAAGCGGCGGACTGGCAAGTTTCCCACGGGATGGTTCGACAATACAGGAGCTTTTTCAGCAGGCGGACAAGGCACTGCTGGAGGCCAAACGCAGCGGTAAAAACAGAATCCATCTCGTCGGCAAACCTCAAAGCGATATCGCCGATATAGATTAAAGGGGCCTCATCATTTCCCCCTTTTTCCTTTCCTCTCGGGGCATCATTGCGAAGAGGCCGCAAAGCTTGTCCCCGATGTTCGCTCACTTGCTTTCTTAGTTTATCCCCAGTGTCTGCTTACTTATTGTTCTGCCGGGGATCGGGGGCCATGGGTCATTCCGAGTGCAGCCGAGGGGTCTATTTAAAAATTGTCATTGCGAGCGCAGCGCGGCAATCTTCATCGCTATTCACTAAATACTATTCACTAACGACTTAATGTTTCCCTTCATAAATTCCTTGACTCTTCTCAAGTTCTCTGTTATTTTAAGTCACTAAAGGCGTGAGGTAGCCGGGAGCGGAAACAACACGATATACCCTTCACGAATTACGAGATAAGAGATATGAAAGAGTGGCAGGGAAAGAAAGGAATATGGTATGTGCCCGGATTTCCCAGATGAAGTTGTGCAAAGGAAATATAATTTGTTAGAATAGAGCTTATAGAAGGCTTTGATTGAGTTATCGTTATACCAAATTGGAGAACCCAACCGGCGTAAAAAAACTGCATGAAGTGACAGAGCGGATTTGTAAGGAAAAGATAGAATCGTTTTTTTAAATACCACGTGGCATAAGCTATATCCTACGATTTTCAAAGGAGTTATTTATGTTTAGAATTCTTGCTCAAGGCGTTACAAATGTTAATATGCTTGATGTAATAACGAAAGTAGATTCCCTTTATAGCAACGCGTATAATCGCTTGTTCCTAATCTTTGCTGGTGGATTTGCTCTTGTTGGTGTTTTGGCACCTTGGCTTATTCAATTGATACAACGACGTTCACTCATCGCAGAAAAAGATAGCATACTAACGCAAACAAAGGAAGAGATAAAGCAAATGGGACGAAAATTTGAAAAAGCTTTAGCTGCTGACTCTGCTATACATTTCCTGGAACACGCGAAGAATCTGCCAAACTATGAAGGCGATACCATCGATGCGTTCTGTCTAGCTCTTTTGTCTACAATGAAATTTGCTGAAGCTGAAGATATTAATGGAATTCATCTATGCTTCGAAGCTATAGAAAAGCTGCAACTGCCTATGTATTCCTTGGGTAGGAATATCGAAAGTGACCATTCCATGTTTTTGTCTCGATACGATATGGTCTATACCGCAATAAGAGAAAGTGGTTTTGAAAAAAAGTTCACGACTCAGTTGAAATCAATCGAGACAAAAATAAAAAATTGGTATAGTAATTTACCCGAAAATAAGAAATCGGAGTAGTAGGGTAATGTGTGCAACTTGTTTGCACACGCGGAATCATTTAATGAAAAAGGTTGAGCACAAAAGCAAGAATCATCGGGAACTTCTTATACAGGAAGAAAAATGGCGAATGAGCTAAATAATCACAGTAATACTGCCAAGTCACAAAAGGATTTATTAGCAGAACTTCAAGAAACACATCAACGCTTCGTTCAATTTTTGATGGTAGAAAAACTGCATGTATTTGCTATTTCGAGAACCGCAAAGACACCATTTAAGGCATTCTTGATTAGAGAGGCGTTGTATTACCGTATGACTGACCTATCGGGAGCGGCAATTGATCTGTATAAGCAAAATAAGATTGTCCCTGCGATCATCATTATACGGGCTGCTTATGAAACAGCGGCCCTTTGTTTTTACGTTTATAAAAATCTCAACCAAGCAATTGAAAAACATGACTCTATTGAGATGGATATATTCCTGATGAATGCAAGTTTTGGAGGAAGACATGATGAAGTCCGTTATAAAGCTTTTAATATTCTTACGGTAATAAACCATCTTGACAAGCAATTTCCGGGACTATCAAGTATGTATGCTTTGCTTTGTGAGTTTGCACATCCAAACTGGATGGGTTGCGAAGGTGCATACGCAACTCTCAATGCCGAGGAGCATTATTATGAATTCAGTCTGAAGAATAAAAATATTAAACAAGAAGTCGTCGGTCTAAATGAGCTTTCAATTGCTCTTGTTGTTTTTGAACACTATTACAATAAAATGGGGAACATTCTCCCTGAGGTCATTAAGCTATGTGAAGAATGTATAGACAAAAGAATGACCAAGTTCAGATTGCTGGCAGGCACATTCTCACCGGAACAGAATTTAGCGTTGTACTTTGAAGTGGAGCACTCTAAGACTTGGGCGATATGCTTTGAGGGAACAGATATAATTGTCGCAGCTTGTGCGATTGATGAAAACGATACGCCACAATTGACGGACGAGCATAATGAACATCTGAGGGCGATAATAAATGAGAAAGATAAGTTAGTATTCGTAACGGACAGCAATGATTCATAACATCAGCCATGGGTAGTTGCAAACACAAGGTGTCCAACTTCAGACTGAAGGCCAACGCCATATTCATAAGTGCGAAATGTGATCCCGACGAGAGAAACTAGGGACAGTGGGGCTGTTGAAAAAGTCCCCTTATTCTGTTATATATATTATCAGTTACGGGGGCTAACTTTAAGCATGGAGGCTTAATTGTGATAGGCAATCAGGAACGCTGGCAGGAAGAGTTGT
>JABMRO010000746.1 GCA_013202635.1 Planctomycetota bacterium | reverse complement strand
TCAACCCCCAAAAAATCGAGGGGTCGTTTAGCTCTCGCCAGCACGGCGACAGCATCGAGATTCGAGTATCGAGAATCAAGTATCGAGTTATGTTTGAATCATTAACTGAGAAATTTAACTCCGTTTTCCGGTCGCTGGCAGGCAGAGGACGGATTACCGAAGCCAACATCTCGGATGCTATGCGCGATGTACGCAAAGCCCTCCTCGAAGCAGACGTCAGCTACAACGTCGTAAAGCAGTTCTGCAAAGACGTCACACAGGCTGCCACCGGTGCCGAGGTAATAAAAAGTCTTCATCCCGGCCAGGTCATGGTAAAAATCGTCAGCGATCAGCTGACAAAATTGATGGGCCCTGTCGATACCCGCATTTATTTCGTCTCTCCCGGACCTACCGTAATTATGCTGGCCGGCCTCCAGGGCTGCGGCAAGACCACAACCGCCGCGAAACTCGCTAAATACCTCGTCGCAAAGGGCAAAAAACCGCTCTTGGTGGCCGACGACCTCCAGAGACCGGCCGCTATCGAGCAGTTGATTATCCTCGGTCGGCAGATAAATATTGATGTTTACAGCGAAGAGAGCAAAAACGCCGTAAAAGTCGCAAAACACTCTCTCAAACACGCTAAAGAACACGGCCACGACGTCGTCATAATCGACACAGCAGGCAGGCTGCACATCGATCAGGAAATGATGACCGAAGTCGCAAACGTCGCAAAGACCGTCAGCCCACACCAGATATATCTTGTCTGCGACGCTATGACAGGTCAGGACGCCGTCAATTCAGCCAAAGAGTTTAACGAACGCCTCGAGCTCGACGGAGTAATCCTCACAAAACTCGACGGTGACGCACGCGGCGGAGCGGCTTTGAGCGTTAAAGCCGTTACCGGAAAACCAATCAAGTTCATTGGTATAGGAGAAAAGCTCGAAAAGCTCGAAGAATTTCATCCCGACCGCATGGCAAGCAGAATTCTCGGTATGGGCGATGTAGTAACGCTCGTGGAAAAAGCCCAGGAACATTTCGAAGTCGAAGAGGCCGAGAAACTGCAAAAGAAAATGGCCAAAGGCAGCTTCGGTTTCGATGATTTCCTAAAGCAGATGCAGGCCGTCAAAAAAATGGGCGGTATCAAGGATATGATGAAAATGATGCCCGGAATGGGCGGACAACTCAAAGACCTCGACTTCGACGGAGCCGAGCTTAAGCAAACCGAAGCGATTGTCTATTCGACGACGCCCGCCGAACGTCGCGAACCGGATATTATAGATTCCTCCAGACGAAGACGGGTCGCCGCGGGTGCCGGTGTGGCGGTTAACGATGTTTCCAGCCTGGTAAAAACATTCAAACGCAGCCGCGATATGATGAAAGCAATCAGCGGCGGCAGCTTCGGAGGCCTTAAGAACCTTCTGTCAGGCGGACTTAATATGGGCGCTCTGAACCAGATGATGAGCGGAGGAAAAAAAATAAAGCAGCGTTCAAAAAGAAAAAAGGTCATAAAGCGAAGAGGTAAAATTAAGAAACGATAAAATGGCAGTAATAAATAAGATTTCCATTGAACAATACCTGGTAAAAGTTGCCCGATTTTCCGACAGCGACTATGGTATGATGATAAGAAACCAGTTCAAGGACGATAAAGGCAGCAGCGAGCTGGGGATGCTGATTGCGCCCAGTTCAGAGGAGTTAGAGCAATTAAAAAAAGCCGTGGCGATAATGACCCCGGCCGAAAAACAAAATGCCGATAGCCTGACTGATGAACAGACCCGGAAAATCGCGGACGACGCCAAAATTGACCCTGCAAACTTCGCGATTTTCATAAACGGCTACGCCTTACATTGCAAACGTGTTTCGTGATCCGCCCTGTGCGAATCACGGGAATTGATTATAACATAAAGAAAGGAAAAAATTATGGCAGTAAAGTTAAGAATGACAAGGATAGGCAGGCGGCATCGGCCCTTCTTTAGAATCAATGCAGTGGACTCCCGCACACCGCGTGACGGCAGGATTCTTGAAAAGCTGGGCCATTACGACCCTATTGAAAAGGACCCGGCCAAGCAGATTGTCCTCAATCGGCAGCGTACAGAGTATTGGCTCAGTAAAGGAGCAATACCATCCGATACGGTCTCGCAAATCCTGCTTCGACAGGGTATCAAACATAAATACGCCGAAGATCAAGCTGCACGCATGGCAAAGGCCAGGGCCATAGCCGGCGCCAAAGGCAAGCTGTTCAACACGGCTCAAAAGATTGCCGCCCAAAAACAAGCCGAGGCTGCCGAGGAAAATGCCAAAGCTCAAGTCGCCGAAGAGAAAGCCAAAGCCGAAGCCCAGGCCCAGCCTGAACCCGAGGCAAAGCCTGAGACTGAAACAGCAACCGAAAAGGTCGAGGTCAAAACCGAAGTTGTAGAGGAAAAGGCAGAGCCGCAAGCCGAGGAAAAAGC
>JABMRO010000745.1 GCA_013202635.1 Planctomycetota bacterium | reverse complement strand
TGATGTTATTATGAAGCCCGGCTGGCTTGATTTAGTCAATTCGACAAACTTCGATTTCTATTCCGCTCCTCTCGGAGACACTCGTTTTCTTTTGAATCGGTCAGCATTTCGAAGGGTCGGCTGGTTCGATGAAAGATTCACCAGCCTGGGTTTTCATGAGCACGACTATCTTATTCGAGTTCTGAACCTGATACCGGATTCCGCAACCATTGTCGATATGCACAAGCAACAACTCAGACACAATCCCATAGGCCTGGAGGAGTATTGGCTTCAGCCTGAGACGGATAACTTTATTCGGTTCAAACGAAAAGGCGGATGGGCACAAGCAAGCTTCCGAACCACGAATCAGCAAAAGTTCTTCCAGGAAAAATGGGGAACACATCCTTACAAGAAAGTCACAGGCCTGCATCCGCAGCGCCTTCCCAGAGAAATCGACTGGTATCCATTTATCAGCAAGAAATATGAGTCTTTGCAAATAACAAATCCTCAATACCTGTTATCTGAAAAGGAATGGGAAACTGCCTGTCAAAAATATAAAGCTAATGTCTGCTGTCCCAGCCCATTGCTTTCTGTTCCAGGATGCAGGATATTGGCATACTGTCACTTGCAGGACCAAACGAATCCGGAACTGCTTGAAAAACTTTATGACCATATCAATCGAACAAACAGGCTTTCTCCCGATAGTTTAGGTTTAATCGTTTTATCCGAATCTGACGAGATTGCATCAAACGACGTCGGCCATAATAAGTGCATCCGGATTTACGGCAAACAACAAGCAGGTTGGCATGATGAATTCGTAGATCTGACGGATTTTTCCATAGATTGCGGGCCACAACATCATAATATTGAAGGCAGCGACTATGACCGGCAGCGCCTGACTTTTCATGTGGAGAAATTCTTAATGCTCTCACTTGACGAGTTATGGCGTCAGCTTGCCGAAAAAAACAACAAAAACCGGTATGTATCCCGGGATAACCGAGTGATTTCCGTACAAGCTCTACCGGAAGGGCCTGCATTTGTCGATTTGGGCAACTCCTTTTTTGAAAGGAAGTGTTACAGGGAAGCGTTGGACTATTTTAAGGAAGCTATTGAGGTCGATTCCGAAAATGCAGAGGCCTGCGCTGGGATTGCGAAGGTGGCGCTGGCGGAACAATTTGGAGAACAGGATGCCTGCGATGCGATTTATCAACGCCCCCATGCTTTGCACGCAAAGAATCCCGAGTTGAAGGAGCTTGGTTGTAGTCCTGAGTCTGCTAACAGCAATAGCGTCTCTATACAAAATACCAAAAGCTCTGAAATTGTTAGAAATGTGCGGGATAATAGTGCGGCATTAGAGTTGAAGAAGCGAAAATATGTAGTAACTCTACTTGGCTATACAAATCCCAAACACACAAACTGGTATCCCTGGAAGATGTTTCACAGAGTATTTACTGAGCTTGGATATTCTTCCGAATGGACGGAGATCGACGATATTGACCCGGCATCGTCCCAAAGGAGGATCTTTATCTGTTGGAACGAACCTGATGCCAAGACGCTGGTGGCCCTTGAGAAAACCAAGCCGGGCGATGTCATACTGCAAAAACTTACCTCGCTGGGAAAAGGATGTGAAGGCGTCAATTGGGGGAATGATGCGAGGGGCTTTTTCAGGAACTGGACATGGCCAATTTATAAGAACGTCGAGGATTTATATGACAGCGGCGTAAATATTTATGCTTTCGGATGCAGAACCAACACCGAGCTTTTTCCTGAGAAACACAGAATCTGTGAGAAACTAAAAGGCAGAATCCATTGGATACCTTGGGGGTCGAGCCTCTATACCTGGAGAGAAATACAAGATGCGAAGCCGGTGATGAATGATTTCTACTGTGACATTGGTTTTGTCGGTTCGATATGGGGGACTGCCGGGAGGGGAAATAAGGATGTGGTCAATGAGTATTTGGCGCCGCTTCTGTCGGGAAGGAAATGTGTGTTGGCTGGAATGGGAACTCAAATAGGGTCGGTAGATGATAATGCTCACAAAGGGATACTGAGGGGGAGCAGACTCTGCCCAATAATTAATGCAGCGAGTTGGAAGGCGGAAAAGGGTGTTCAGGATCGATTCTGGTCGGTCTTTACTACCGGCAGATTTGGTGTTGTAGACACCGAAGGGGTTTACGATTTCTTTGACGAAGATGAGGTTGTGTGCGAGACGAATCCGAATGAGTACATCCAAAAATCTCTATATTTCCTGGAACATGTCGAAAAGCAGTTGCCTTACATAGAAAAGATACAGGCAAGAATAAAAAGAGAATATAACTATTATTTAACATGGAACAATTTACTAAAAAGAATTATTTATGAGCAATGATAGAAGGTATATTCCTGTTTATTATGAGAGGTTGCATTTATTTCTCGAAAGGGGTTTTGCGCAATGAAAAGAGCGTACGTGATAGGAAATGGCCCAAGCTTGAACGATATCGATATTAAGAAACTTGCATCGGAAACAACGATGTCTTTCAACCGTGCACACATCGCATACGAAGAGTGGGGTTTTTATCCGACTTATTATATGTGTATCGATGGAATTGTTCTGGGAAATATAAAGGACGATATTAACCGTCTTATTAAGCATTCCTCTATCACGCATTTCTTCCTGCCGGATTGGATTAGGCCATCGATTATAGACTCGAACAAAGTTACGTTCATTCATCTGAACAAGGGGCAGTTCTTTGGAACCGGTTTTGACAATTTGAGCGTATTAGGCAACGTGGGCGCATGTTCGACTCAGGTGCTGAATATTTTAGGATACAATCAGATAGTTCTTCTCGGCACCGATTGTCGTTACGAGGAGTCTGATTTGGAATGTGTGGAAATCGAGCATAATCCCGATGACAAGGTTCGGAGGATTGTCTATAAGTCGAAGGGTGATTGCGATCCGAATCATTTCAGGCCCGATTATTTTGGTGCAGGGTGTGAGTATGGCAAGCCGCAACAGCAAAATCACTTCAAGAATTGGAAGTATTTATCAGAACACGCTTCGAGCTACGATGTTGAAATTATATCTTCGAGTCCCAACTCGAATCTCAATACGATTTTTCCTTATCTCGAATTTGAAACAATCGTCACAGTTGGCGCTGATAGAACAAATGTATTGAACAAGGCAGTCTCTGTCATTGACGCTGCGATAGATGGACGTTGGTGCGGTTTCAATTCGACAAAGTTTGAGTACTGTAGGATAGTTGACGAAGTTTGCAGAGATATATCGCAACCCTGTGTTTTCGTAGAAATTGGGACACTTCATGGCGGCAGCGCTATAGCAGCGCTGATAATTGCCAAACTCAGAGGTGTTCTCGATTTTGTTAAGGTTGTTTGCATCGATCCTTTTGAAGGCTACTATAAAGCTGGCACGCCGGATGTCGCCGGGCAGGTATCCGTTGAACGAACAAAATCCAACTTGCGCAGGTTTGGGTTCGACGATAGAAACTTTGAGTTGATTACAGAAAAGAGTAATGCAGTCGATTTATCTCGCTTCACAGGTAAATCAATAAAGCTATTATTCATAGATGGCGACCACAGCTACGAAGGCGTGAAATATGATTGGGAACACTATGGCAGGCTTGTGGATGATGCCGGTGTTATCCTTTTTGATAATTATGCCGACCGGATCAATCCCAGTACGGGCAGGAAGGTCTGGCCGGATGTGAAAAGGTTTGTGGACAATGAGATTATTCCAAACAAAGATGTAAACATACGATCAAGCAACTCTGAAATTATGGTGACCTCATGGAAACGCAACGATAAATCCGCCTACTGTGCAAAATCTGATTTAGAAGATACACCTCACATTTATCTCTTTATGCCGTCCAATGATACACATGTTCATTATATGCTTCCCGTAGCGGAAAGAATGCAAAATGCGAAATTCATGGTTCGTTCAAAAAGAAGAGAGAATTCGGATTTTTACCTGGGAGCGCATGAAAAGGATTTCACGGTCTATCGTCCGGGAATCCTCAAGGCCATTAATCCATCCGTTGTTGTTTTAGGAATCGACTGGGGCCCCGAGGAAAAGCAGGTTGTCGAGGAAGCAAAGCAACTTGGAATCCCAACTGTTTGTATCCAGGAAGGATGTCTGGACTTTATGGATCAGCGTACAAATCGCTTGATGCGGTCGGACTATGTCTTTTTGCAGGGTCCAATAATGAGAAAGTATATTCGAAGGCAAAATGGCCTCATTGTCACCGGCAATCCAAAGTATGACATCCTTTATGAAGAACCGTTGCCCGAGAAAGTAAAGGTGATGATTAATGTCAACTTCACATACAAGATTTTCGAAGAGGCCCGCGATCAGTGGGCCGCTGATGCCGTCAGGGCCTGTAACCGGTTGGGGATTGATTTCTTTGTCTCACAGCATCCCAGAGACAACGGCGTCTTTCCGCCTGAATATCGTGTCATAAAGTCCGATGCGTTTAAGCTCAGAAAACAACTGGAGCAGTCATCGATATTAATCAGTCGGTTCAGCACCGTTATCTATGAGGCCCTGGCGATGGGCAGAGAAACTGTTTATTACAATCCGCACGGCGAACCTTTCAGGATTTTTGCCCAAGACGATACCGGGGGAATATGGCGTGCAAACAATCATTCTGAATTAGTTTCTTCTATTAGTTCGGCGGTCAAAAATCTGGGCTCAAATAAGACGAATAGAGACAAGTTTTTGGAGCAGCATTGTGGCACATTAAATCATGATGCTACAGACAGGTGTGCAGAGAACCTGCGAAGAATTGCCAATAGCACAACCCGGCAACATGCAGTCATGAAACCTCTTGTCAACTCCGCTGAGAAGCCCTCAGGGGAACGAGTAGATGAGCAAAGGCCGCATGATAATAGTAACACCTCTAAAGTGCGAATTTCTGTTGTAGTTGCCACTCACCGCCGGCCGGATTATCTGACAAAGCTTCTTAATAGTCTGAGCGAACAGACACTCGGCAAGGAGTATTATGAAGTAATTGTAGTTGACAACAATTCACAGGATAATACCAAAGAGGTTGTCGCCGGCTACCCATCATTTCGATATATTTTTGAAGAGAAATTGGGTCTTTCTTATGCCCGCAATACAGGGATTCGTGCCGCCGTTGGTGATATTGTAGCATTTATCGACGACGATTCGGAAGCCGATCCCGGCTGGCTGCAGGCTTTACTTGATATTTACGATAAGTATCCGGATACATGGGCGGTCGGAGGAAAAATATTGCTGATGTGGGATGTTGAGCCGCCGGAATGGTTGACCGAAGAATACTATAGCAATCTCGGGTTATGGGATCAGGGTGATGTTGCCGGGGGAATGCAGTGGCCAAAACGATTGGCTGGTTCGAATTGCTCGTTCCAGAAAGACATTCTCTTGGTATTAGGATGCTTCAAACCGGAACTTGGACGTGTCGGCTGCATTCAGTTGGCCCACGAAGAAACAGAGGTTCAGAAGCGCATTTATCAAACAGGTCATACGATATATTACAACCCGGAAGCGATCGTTTATCACCATGTGCCTGCCTCCAAGATGAACAAAGCATATTTTGTCAATCATTCTTTGGGAAATCTCGTTTCCAGGATATGTATGGCACTGTGTGATATGGATAAAGCAGATGAAGTCCGTCAATTCGTAAACAGATTTCGAGATATTGCAAATAACTCTACCCCTGAATCAGCCAAGCAGATAGAAGAACAACTCTTGAATGAAGTATATTCGAATTTCTTGCGGGATAATTCTATTGTTCCTGTCGAGATGAAGGAGCAATTCTTCTCAGGTGTTATAAGATATTATGTGGCGTTGGAAGAATATGATAAGGCGGATAAAAAGTGTAATGAATGGTTGGACCAGCCGAATATATCGGAATCACAACGTGGTAAGTTACGTTTGCGATTGGCCAATATCTATTTGGAGCAAAATAAAATCGAATTAGCGCACAAAATATTGCATGAAACACTGCACGAAAACTTGATCGCAGACGATGAAGCCGGTCAAACGCTTAAGGCTTTTGGAAGATATTATAGGAAGCAAGGCCAATTTTCAGAATTTGAGAAGATGCTAAATGCAATTTTAGCTTCGCAGCATATTTCCGAGCACAATAGGGTTATTGTGATACGTTGTTTTTGCGAGATTTATGTGGAACATCAAATGTATAAAGAAGCAGAACATATCTATTTGAGTATGTTTCCACTGAGTAATCTTGAGCTAAAAAACCAGGACAAGCTTCTTTTGGGACTTGGTAAGCTTTACACAAAATGCGGCAGATATTCTAAGGCAAGAACAGTGCTCAATAAGGCAGTAGAAGTGGAGGTGGTTATCGCAAGGGAGGAATCAAAACCACAACAGGATTCAAGCATATCTTTCAATTCCGACAAAGAGAATATTTGCGATAAAGATAATACCACTCCGACACTGCTGAAACCGGCGCCGGAAAGCGGCAAAAGTCAGGCTAAGCCGGAAAGTTCTCTATCTGAACCACAATGTCAGAACAATGGATATGATATCCAATTTCTAACGCGCAAGCACGGGAAATGGCGGGAATTGAAAGATGCGTTCAAAGGCAAACGCGCATTTTTGATCGGCAACGGTCCGAGCCTCAATGAAACGCCGCTTTATCTTCTAAAAGATGAATTCACACTTTGCTTCAACCGATTCAACCTTATGTTCGAGAGGCTGGCATGGAAGCCGACAATGTATATGGCGGTCGATGAGCGGGTGCCCGAAGATAACGCAGACGAAATCAACGAGATGTCCCGGGCGGCACGGTTTGTGTTTGTGCCGGATATTCACCCGAATGGCGTTGATTTTCGGCGATTTGTCGAGGATGGTGACAACGTCTATTGGCTCACGCTGGATTGGGACGGCTTTAGCCGTGAACTGCCCTATGCAGGACTTGGCGGAACGGTGGCCAATGTCGGCCTGCAGGTCCTGAGTTTCATGGGATTCTCGCCTATCTATCTGGTGGGGGTCGATATGGATTACCTCGATCATGCCACCGCCATAAAGCATGACGCCAGAGATTGGACCTCAACTCAGGACGACGACCCCAATCATTTCGATCCCCGCTACTTCGGCAGGGGCAAGAAGTATCACTATCCAAGATTGCATGAGAATATGTTGCCCTCGATGAAGCTGGCCAGGCAAGAAACCGAAAGAATGGGCGTCAGAGTAATTAATGCTTCTGTAGGCGGCAAGTTAGAGGTTTTCCCGAGAGAGGACTTTGGTGGCCTGTTCAGTTGCACGGAAAAGGAGAAGTTGAGTTCATTTGTGCAGAGCATTCCCGGCGTGCAGAGGTCCGGCGACTATTCGACTTTGGCCCATGCTTTGCCGGAGGCGACGGTCACGAATTCTGAGGCTGAGTTTGCCGGGTGTCAAAACAATGCATGCATTGTGCCTGTTCGTATAGCCGGAAATATCATATTCAATCATATCAAAACTCATATCCCATTTGGCCCTTGCGACGGCAAGTATGTGTTTGTCAGGCGTCCTGAACATTCGACAGAGTCCGAGAGGATCGATTTGCTGTATGACCAAATAAGAGCCAATTCCCACAGGCTTCTGATGCAATACAAAGACAAATATCGGGGCCAACGGTGCGTCATTATCGGCAACGGGCCCAGCTTGAATAACACCGATCTTTCATTGCTGAAGAACGAATACACTTTCGGATTGAATAAAATCCACTTGTTGTTCGACCGTGTCGAGTGGCGACCGAGTTTCTATGTTTCTGTTAATCCGTTTGTCATTCAGCAAAGCGCCCAACAAATCCTTAATGAAATACCCGGTTTGAAATTTCTCGATTTTGTGTCATTCAAGTATCTGCCTTACAATGAAAACACAGTTCACTTGCTGTCTTTGAATGGTAAGGGGTTTTCTACGGATCCCAGCGAGGGGGTATTTCAGATGCATACGGTTACATACGTGGCAATGCAGCTTGCGTACTATCTGGGTTTCGATGAAGTCTTCTTGGTTGGCGTAGATCACTCTTTCAACGCGGTAAATAGTGGTCAGCCGGATCAGGTGGTAGTACAAAATGATTATGACACAGACCATTTTGATCCGAACTATTTTGCGAAAGGCCAGCAGTGGAACCTGCCCAATTTGAAGGGCTCGGAAGAGGGTTATAGAATAGCTAAGACGACATTTGAAAAGGCAAATAAAAAGATCTACGACGCCACTGCGGCAGGACGTCTGAGCGTATTTGAAAAGGTTGATTTCTATCGTGTTTTTGGAAGCACGAAGAATTCCAACCTTCATGCCTGCACCGGCAGCGGCTAATGAGAAATGAAGGATAGTCAATTTCCTCGACCTGTGCATCGTAGCAGAGCAGTGGATGCGCGAGCGATATGAGTTGCTTGGGAAATACTGGTTAGAAGTCGTGGTTTAGGATGTCGATTGTGCGGCGGCACAACTCTCTGCCGTAGTCCGTCCAGACGCCCTTGCCCCAGTATCTAAAGCAGCTCGTCTGCGTTGTCATCAGGTAAAACAGGGCGTTGCGATAGCGTTTGTCCGATGTCGGGATCTCGGCGGCAAGGACCTTCTCGGCAAAGAGGGCGCTTGCGGTTTGCATCGGTCCTAATACATGGTCATAGCCTCGCACCCAGGAGATGTTGTTGGTCCAGCTTCCGCCCTCGATGTGGAATCGGTCGTCTTCTTTCTCGAGCTCGGCAATGAGTTTCTCCATTGCGTCCGGGCCCGCGGCCCGCCGCGGCGGGTCGAATCTGTCCCAAATTCGGCTCTGCATCACCGGCTGGACGGCTGGCAAGTCGGCCTCGGTAACGCCTATGCTATCGAGATATTCCAGGTACTCCGTTACGTTGACCGGGGGATTCTGACTGCCGGACGCCTCTGCCATGACGTCCAGGTACTTAGAGGGGAACTCGTTCATCATAACGCCGCCGTTCTCGCCGTCGGCGATTTGTGTAACCACCGCGGGGATGGACGTGCCGCGCTGCTCCCAGCGACGAAGCGTCTTGGCCTCGTAGTAAGGCTGCATCTGGCCTACGAGTTTGCTGTCGCTGCCCTGCGTCTTGATGATAGCGGTTATGCTGATCGTCTGGCCCATGGAGTTTCGGGCGATTAGACGGTGCGGTATGTGCGGATGGCGTATTGGCTCGGCGTCTTCGGTTCGTTCGATAGTATGCTCCTGCACGAGGAGCCATTGATAGCCACATTCCTTTAGGGTCTTGACGAATTCGTAGCAGACATCGGGGTGGTTGGGCAGGGCCATCTCGCAGGGGGAAAAGCCTCTGACTCGGCTGAGGGCGTCGAAGCCGAAGATCGCGGCGAAAAAGTGCTGCCAGGCGCGGACGTGAAGGCGGTAGTCCTGTACCGGCGTGGAAGGGGCGACGGGATGTCCCCACGGGGCGCCGAGCCACTCGATATGGGGGTTGCAGGCAGGATCGCAGGTAATGGCTTTGAGGCTCTCTATCACATCGGATTGGCCCATTTGGCACAGGCCGTGGAGGAGGCTGCCGGAATAGTCGAGCATGACGCGCGGATCCTTGCCCGCCTCGATGAGCTGGCTGATCAATTCGCCCATGCGCTTGTAGCACCAATGGAAGACGAAGGCATTGTGGTTGTCCCCGATATCCGGGTTGCGCATCATG
>JABMRO010000744.1 GCA_013202635.1 Planctomycetota bacterium | reverse complement strand
CCCACGTGCACGTCGCCCATCTCGCCTTCGATTTCTGCTTTCGGCGTCAGTGCGGCCACTGAGTCAACAACTATGACATCGACGGAATTGGACCTTACCAACATCTCAACAATGTCGAGTGCCTGCTCGCCGGTGTCGGGTTGGCTGACCAGCAGAGAGTTGACATCGACGCCGAGCCTTTTGGCCCAGGTCGTATCCAGGGCGTGTTCGGCATCGATGAATGCGGCAACGCCACCTGCTTTTTGAGCGCTGGCAATAACGTGAAGTGCCAGTGTCGTTTTGCCGGACGATTCCGGCCCGAACAACTCGGCTACCCTGCCGCGCGGGATGCCTACACCGCCGAGGGCTAAGTCCAGTGATAATGAGCCGGTGGGTATGCCCTCGATTTTGGCGTAGCAGTGCTCGTCCATTTGCATAATCGCGCCTTGGCCGTATTGCTTTTCTATCTGTGCGATTACACGCTGCAGGGCGTCTTCCTTACCGGTTGACTGGGGTTTCAGGCGCTCTATCTTGCCTTTTGATGTTTTTGACGTTGTCTGGGTTCTTTTTGTCTTTGCCATTTTGCTTTTCTCCTGTTTCTTATCTCGCTTATAGGTTTATGTTTTTTGTCTTGGTCTTATTATTGCAGTTTATAATTTCCCAGCACAGTATAAACGGGGCCTTTCGGTGTCAACTGACTTTGATAAACCGAAATAGAATCAGCCGACACGGTCCCGAGCTTAAAGTCCTTGTATCCTTCGGTCATTTGCGCCAGTTTAACACCTGCTTTTGAGTTTCTCACCCGGCAGAGAGTCAGATGGCCGGAAAACTTTCTTGTTTCCCCGGGCCAGCCCGCCGAAGCCAGCTCCTGCTCAAGGTCGCTTTGTAATTGTAGCAGATTTTCACAGTTCTGTCCCGTACCAACCCATAAAACTCTGGCACTTCTGCCGCCGAAATAGCCGACCGTTTCCACCTCCAGTTCGAAGTTCTTGTGCCGGCTCGCGACCTCTTGAGTTATGTTACAGACATCTACGGCCTGCACGTCTTTAATTTCACCTAAGAATTTCAATGTCAGATGCATCACATCAGGATTTACCCATTTGACATCGCCTTTTTTAATATCGACTTTGCTGCGCATCTCGTTTTGCAGTCTGCCTAAGCCCTTTCTGATTTGCTCGCCGATATCTATTGCTATAAATACTCGCATTTAACTTTTGCCGGTTAAAAAGTTGTTAGTTTTCGCAGAGTTTCAAATCTGCTGTCAATAGCGGCCCTGTCTATGGAGGTTAATCCGCTCAGCGAAAAATCCGCGATAGTAAATGAGGCAACCACCGTGCCGTAGGCAATCGCTGCCTTCAACGTCTCGAAATCTGCTTTGCCGCTTTGTGCCAGATAGCCCATGAATCCGCCTGCGAAGCTGTCACCGGCGCCTGTCGGGTCTTTGACGTCTGTCGCCGGATAGGCGGGCAGAATAAATTTATCGCCGTTATTATTGCACATTATTGAACCGGATTCGCCTTTTTTAAGAATCACGACACTCGGCCCCATATTCAAAATTATTTCCCCGGCCTTTATCAGGTTGCTCTGGCCCGCTAACATCCTTGCTTCGTCCTCGTTGATTGTCAAACAGTCGATTTTTTTCAAAAGTGCTTTTAAGTCGTCCAGGTTTCCTTCAATCCAGAGGTTCATCGTATCAACTGCAACAAACTCAGGCTCATCGATTTGTTCGAGCAATTGCTGCTGAAGAGCGGGCGCTGTGTTTGCAAGGAAAACGAATTTACTGTCTTTATATTCCCCGGGCACCCTCGGCGGCGCCTCGGCAAGAACGTTTAGCTCCACAGAATCCGTGGTTCTGTCGTCCATATTTTCGTGATAAGTGCCTGCCCAGCGAAATGTTTTGCTTTGCTTTCGGACCTCCAGGCCCGTAAGGTCAACGTCTCTGCCGGCAAATACCTGTGTCAGATCAAACGGGCAATCCGCCCCGACAACCCCTACGAACCGGACCGGCGCGAAGAAGCTCGCCGCCATACTGAAATAAATAGATGAGCCGCCAAGGCAGTTCTCACTCACACCGTAAGGCGTCTTAACTGTATCAATTCCTATAGAACCGGTTACTAATAATGACATTTCCGTATTTTTCTCCTTTTAGTTGTCCACTGCAAATTTTTTAAGTGTGGTTTCTATTCTGGCTAAGGTGTTCTCTTTGCTCAGCATTTGGACCGATTCGAATATAGGCAGGCTAACCGTGGTTCCGCAAATGGCTACACGCAAAGGCTGGGCGACTTTACCAAGGCCTACCTGCTTTTCCTCCGCCAGCGAGCGCAGCATATCTTCGATTCCCTGCTCTGTTAATTGCTCCATTGCCGCGAGTTTGTCCCGCACAATTGACAGAACAGCTAATCCGTCACCTTTTAGCAGAATCTTCTTAACCGCTTTTTCGTCGTATTGAATTTCGTTGTTGTCAAAAAAGAGAAATCTGCTTTTGCGCTCCATATCAAATAAGGTTCTTGTTCCTTCGCAGAGTTTAATTATTTTTGAAAGAAGCTCATCTTCTGCGGAATTTACCGGAGAGTTGATGGTCTTCAGATAAGCCCTGAAATGCTCTAAGACTTTCTCCGGCGGTGTCATCTTGATATGTTCCATATTAAAAGCCAGAAGCTTCTTGCGGTCGAACAGGCTGTTGGCCTTGCTCAAGCGCGAAAGGTCAAAAGACTCGATTAGTTCACCAATCGGCATAATCTCGCGATTGTCACCCGGGTTCCAGCCCAAAAGAGCAAGAAAATTCACCATTGTTT
>JABMRO010000743.1 GCA_013202635.1 Planctomycetota bacterium | reverse complement strand
GTCAATAGCAGGTACGGAAGCCGACGCCATAAAAATCGAGTATGAGGTTGGCCAAGACCTCGCTCGTGAAGTCATGAGCCAGCTGGAAATTGACCGCCAGCCTCAGGCCGAAAAAATACTGAACGAAACATCTCGCCGTTTGACTGCCTGTGTCGCCAACAAATCTCGTAAATTCAATTTTGAAACCGTCAAAGGCGCCGAACCTAATGCCTTCGCTCTGCCGGGTGGATTCATCTTTGTTACCTGCTCGCTGATGGAGCTGTGTCAATACAATCAGGACGAAGTTGCATTTATCCTTGCACATGAGATGGGCCATGTCATCCGGGGTCACGCTATGGCCCGTATAATCAGCAATTCGGCAATTGCCACCGCATCCAGGGCCGCACCCATCCGAGGAGTTCTTTCCGGCTGGCTGCGTAAGGTCGGTGTACAGTTTCTTGAAAGCGCTTATTCTCAGGATATGGAGTCTGAGGCCGACAAGCTCGGAGTGCGTCTTGTTGCCGCCGCCGGTTACGACCCTCAGGCTTGTGTGCGGCTGCTTTCGCGTCTGGCCAAACTGAGCCAGCCCGTCGGCCAATTCGACCTTGGCGGTTATTTTTCCTCGCACCCGCCTTTTGATGTCCGTATCCGGAATATTAATCATTGGCTGCATAAGTGGAAGTTTAAATGAAATTTATTCTTCACAAATTTACATAAAATGTGCTTGAGTACATCTCTGGTTCTGATAAAATGCTGAATCAGTAAAAAAATATTGGCGGGTTGTTGCCATTCCGGATTGAGTGAAGATTTGGTTGGCAACCGAAATTTTGGAGGATTACGAAGATGCTGAAAGTGGGCATTGTTGGTTTCGGATTTATGGGGCAAACGCACTACAAGTGCTGGAAGGCCCTGGAGGGTGCACAGGTTACGGCAATCTGCGATGTAAATCCGAACATAGAAGAAGATACCAAAAGGGCCGTAGGTAACATCGGTGACACGGAACAGGCGGTTGATTTCAGCAGTTTACAGTTATTCACGGATTTCGACCAGATGCTCAATACTGCCGAACTCGATGCCGTTTCGATTACCCTTCCGACCTGTCTGCACGCCGACTGTACCATAAAAGCATTAGCGGCGGGAGTAAACGTTTTCTGTGAGAAGCCGATGGCGCTAAATGTCGAGGGCTGCGAGCGGATGATTGCTGAAACAAAACGCAGCGGAAAAATCCTGCAAATCGGGCACTGCGTACGATTCTGGCCCGAGTACGCCAAGGCAAAGCAGATAATCGACAGCGGCGAATACGGAAGAGTCATTGCTGCAATGTTTCAACGCCTGGGGTCGGCCCCAACCTGGAGCGTCGATAATTGGTTCCTGGACGAAGAACGCAGCGGAGGAATGGCCCTGGACCTGCATATCCACGATACGGATTTTGTGCAGTATCTCTTCGGGATGCCGAATGCTGTTTCCAGTTTTGCCTCGAAAGATGCCAAGGGAGGTCTCATACACATAGTTTCGCAATATCTTTACGATGACGATAAGGTGATAACTGCAGAGGGCGGCTGGGCTATGACACCGACCTTCGGCTTTGAAATGAGCTTTAACATTGCGATGGCTAAAGCCACGCTTGTTTATGATTTGACACGCGAGCCGATGTTTAAGCTATGTCCCGCCGAAGGACAGGTCTTTACTCCCGATGTCCCCAAAGGCGACGGCTGGTTCCTGGAAATAGAGCATTTCGCAAAAGCTGTAAACGGGGAGAAGCTCGAGGAAATAACAACTCTGGAACAGTCGCGGGATTCAGTTAAAATCGTGGTGGCGGAAAAGGAATCAGCCAGAAGGATAGAAAAGGTTGCGATTAAATAAGCAAAGCGAAAGTTTGAATTGGAGAATAACACGATGAAATGTAAGGATTGGCCTATAGGGATTTGCAGTTGGTCGCTGCAGACGGATGTCGCCGGCGTGGTGGATGCGATGAATAAAATCGGAATTGAACATGTGCACCTCGGTATCAGGGCCGCAGTGGAAGGAAACGGAGACGATTACCTTGCGGCCGTGCAGAAGCAAAACTGGATCGTAAGCAGCACAATGATAGATTTTCCGCAGGAAGATTATTCGACCCTGGACAGCATAAAAGTAACCGGCGGAATCGTACCCGATGACTGCTGGGAGCAAAATCGGCAGCTCTTCATCGGTGCCGTTGATGCAACAGTTAAGCTTGGTGTACAATACCTCTCGATGCACGCAGGCTTTATCGATGAAAGTGACCCTGCATACATCGAAAAATTTTACGACCGTATCAGGACTTTGGCCGATGACGCCGGCGAAAAAGATTTAATACTGCTGCTGGAGACAGGTCAGGAGACAGCCGATGAACTCCGGCATTTCCTCGAGGAGCTGGACCATTCTGCTGTAGGAGTCAATTTTGACCCGGCCAATATGATTCTTTATGACAAGGGCAGTCCCATCGAGGCAGTAACTGTGCTGGCGCCGTGGATTAAGCACATCCATATTAAGGATGCGACTCAGACCGCCCAGCCCGGTACCTGGGGTGCCGAGGTCCCCTGGGGTGATGGCCAGGTGGCACCAGATGCTTTTTTGGGTGTCCTCGAAGACATAGGCTTTGACGGCGTTCTTGCAATCGAGCGGGAAGCCGGCAACGACAGGTTCGGAGATATTAAACTGGCGGCCCAGAGGCTGTTGGAATTTAACGCATAAAGGACAAATAGAGTAAGGAGAACAAAATGGATAAGGCCTCAACAGGTATTAGAATTCGCCTGAGCATCATGATGTTCCTCCAATACATGATGTTGGCCGTATGGTCGACGCAACTGGCGCAGTACGTTGTTGACAACCTCGGTATCGGTGGTTTATCGAAATTCCTCATTCTGAGCGTAATGCCGTTGGGTTGTCTCGTAGCTCCCGTGATCTGCATGATAGCAGACCGGCATTTCGCCAGCCAGAAAGTACTGACAATCCTTAATCTTGGTTGCGCTGTATTGTTCTTCCTTGCTGCCCGACAAACCAACGCTGTAACGCTGTTTGTCATCCTGCTGCTGGGAATGTTCTGCTATATGCCCACCTGGAGTTTGACCAATGCAATCGCCATGACTCACATACCATCGGAGAAGTTCCCGCAAATACGTGTCTTCGGCTCAATCGGCTGGGTCGCATCTGCCTTGTTCAGTCTCGTCGCCGCAACGAGCCTTTTCGGGAACAAAGTAATCGACGGTACGGCAATTCCTCTTTATTGCGGCGCCGCGACAGCCCTCGTTGCGGCGCTAGTGAACCTGTCCCTGCCCAACACACCGCCGCCGGCAAAGGGCAAGAAAGCCTCGATTATAGATGCTCTTGGCCTGCGTGCACTGACACTTCTGAAGGACCGTAACTTTGCCATCTTCATTCTCATTTCCATGTTGGTGATGATTCCTTTTACGCTGTACTTCTCGCTGGGTTCTCAGTTCTTCTCAAGTCAGGGATTCAAGAAGGTCACGGCGACCATGAACCTCGGACAACTTGTTGAGATATTCCTAATGCTTCTCATACCGCTGGCCCTGTCGCGCTTCGGCGTCAAGAGGACAATGGCGATTGGACTGGGAGCGCTGGCAATACGATATGTCGCTTTGTGGGGTGGAATCGCGGCCGGCCAAACATTCCTGTATTACATTGCAATCCTTGTGCACGGGATCATTTTCGGCTTCTTCTTCGTCGGCGGCCAGG
>JABMRO010000742.1 GCA_013202635.1 Planctomycetota bacterium | reverse complement strand
TCCTTCTCCATTTCCCATGCGGCATAAATGTACATGTTAGTTTCATTGACTGAGTCGAGACGGCTTCGCACGGATCCGTCACCGTTTCTAATTATGTTAGTCTTCAAACCAGCGCCCCACGCATTAGCCAGGGCGGTGTCGTTGCCGTATTGGCTCTTGAGCCACTGTTGCCACATCAGCTTCAGCCTGCTGCCGTGGTTCGGGTAATTCTGGCCCTTAACAAATTTGTCACCGAGCGGGTTGTGGAAGAAAACGCTGTCTTCGTTACGGCACTCGATAATAGCCAGAGCCGGGTCGTCTTTATAAGCCAGACCGGTGTATGGATTTACATGATTGAGCAGCAGGCTCGCATATTCCCACTGTGAGTCCTGATATTCTTCTATAAAGGTGGCAAATCCGTACGTGTCTTTGCCGGGGCCGCGGTTGGGCAGCTCGTTGTAGAGTTTAGTGTCGATACCCTGGTCGGCAAGGGCCACGTGATGGTAGAATATCGACCATGTCATATAGATACCGCTGTCTTTGAGTATCGAAAACCACTTGTCCCACTTGTCGAGCTTGATGGGATCAAAGTAGCGATTGTCGGCTCTACCCTTTAGCGTGCCCAGCACACTCTCCACCGGGTGTTGGCGTATCATATTGATGCCATGCTTGGCATAGAATCCGGCTTGCTGCTGCTGTGCCTCGACCGTTTCGGTCATTGATGCACAGATTGCCCAGAAGTTCACTGTAGTCCCGTCCTCGAAAACAAAATCATTACCCTGGCGTCTGAGGAAACCGTGTGCTCCTGCAGGTTTTTCGATGAGGTCGCTCATATCGATGATGGAATCTTCAGAGAATTGGTCGGGTGCGGCCATCAGCATAAACCAATCATCTCGTCCGGGCGCCGGAGGATTGGGATTCGGTGGAATAACGCCGCCTGGGGCCCAGGGGAAGTTGGTAAAGGCCATCACGTCTATACCGCCGTGGTTCTGCTTATCGGCACCGTCATTATCAGAAATGCTGATCTGGAATTCATATGTCCCTCGCGTAAGCTCGAACGTATCACCAAAAGACCATGCGATACAACGAATATCGATACCCGGATCCACCAGGTCGTTCATATGATCCCGGGCCTGAGATACATCCAGATTTTTCCAGACCCCCTCGACCCCGCGTCCGGGTTTGAACCTGTAACTGTAGTTTCCTCCGCCGTTTTGACTATGAAACGGATTGAGCCGAATCCACCACTTATAGTTCCCGCCTTCAGTGATGTTGACAGAGTAAGTAACCGTAGCGGAATCGGGATTATCATTGTCTGTAAAATGTACGTGCCAATCGCCGTTGGAAGCGCCCGGCTTTCCCGGCGACAGTAGATCCATACTTATATTGGTCTGACGATACCAGGAATGGTTGTTCCAGGAAGAAGATAAATAATTCTCTCCTTCAATCCAGAGAGCTTCGTTGGCCCCGGCATATTCCGATACAAATACCGACAATAAGAGGCCTGCTATGCAGAGCCGTATAATAAATATCACCTTTGTTTTCATTTATTTGTCTTGCCCCAGTAAAAAGGTTATTTTTTGGGAATACTCCTTTATCGTCAACTTGTCTGAGTCGCTCCGATTTAATTCTATTATAGTACTAAAAGTTACGTGTCAAAGCAAGCCTCACAGGTTCCATTTTTGAAGTGCAGCGTATTGCTTTTTGTTATGAAGTACACTATATTATTGTTTAAGAGTTCAATCCGGGCTTTGTGTATCATCCTGCGTGGAAGCTGCTTAAAAGCCATGAGCCGGCAATATACTGCTGAAGGGATGTACTTATGGAAAATATAAGTCATGCTTCTCAACACCGTGGCCTATTTATACTCGCCGTGATAATGTTATTGTCTGCTGTGCCTACCCGGTCGGATACTGGTGACCGTCAAAGATATTCGGTTAAATCCCAAAAGGAGCAAAGAACAATGACACTAACCAGAAGAGAAGTATTGGGAGCGGTTGGTATTGCGGCTGGTTCATGTGCCCTTTCTTCCTGTGCGATGGAAGGGATAGGCTCTTTTCAAGATGGAATCCGAAAGCCCGTTTTTCCATGGAGATATGCCGAACTGGACCCGGATATAACCGCGCACAAAGCATACTCCAATTACAAAAAAGGCCACTGCATGTATGCCGCCTTTACCTCAGTAACATCCCAGTTGGCCGACAAATACGGTGAACCCTATAGGTCCTTTCCTGTTAATATGATGATATACGGTGCCGGCGGGGTGGCCGGTTGGGGTTCGCTATGTGGTTCAATCAATGGTTCTGCTGCTCTTGTCGGCCTGTTTGTCAAGAAAGAGGATGAAATAAAACAGCTTGTCAATGAGTTGTTCCTGTGGTATCAGCAAAATGAACTGCCCCAGTATGTTCCCCAAAAGCCAGACCTTAACATCAAAATCGCTAAGTCTGTTTCCCGTTCTGTTCTCTGTCACGTCTCTTGTACCAGATGGTGCAAAGTCTCAGGCCACAAGGCTTACACTAAAGCCCAAAAGGAACGATGCAAACGTCTGAGCGCCGACACCGCAAAAAAGACGGTTGAAATTCTAAATGCTCATTTTGCTTCTCGATTTTCAGCCGCTCGAAAGCACAATGAAAAGACTAAGCAGTGCATGTCATGCCATACGAAAGGAAGTGAGCTGCAGAACACCCGCGGCAAGATGAGTTGCAACAGTTGCCACTCTTCTTTAGCGGATGAGCACATATAACTATGGGAATGAACAATATGTCGAATTATTACGGTATGTTCCTTTCCGAAAAGTTACTTATTAGGAGAAATTCCGATGTTAAGAAAGCATATAAACAGACGCCGGTTTCTTACGGCCACAGCAAAAGCCACTGTAATTACAATTGTTCCGAGACAGGTTCTGGGAGGACAGGGGCATACCCCGCCGAGTGAGAAACTCAATATCGCCGGTATTGGTATTGGTGGTATGGGCGGGAGTAATCTGCGGCAGCTTGAGAGCGAAAATATCGTGGCCTTGTGCGATGTCGACCACAATTACGCAGCCGAAACAATCAAGAGGTATCCGAAAGCGAAGCTCTATTC
>JABMRO010000741.1 GCA_013202635.1 Planctomycetota bacterium | reverse complement strand
GGCCATTGCTTCCAAAAGTCCCATACCCTGGCTTTCAATGATACTGGTCGAAACGACGTAATGTTTGTCCTCAAGCCAGGAACGGACATCTTCCTGCCAGCCGTCAAAGAACACCACATCGCGAAGGTCAAGGGCATCAACCATATATTTTAGATACTGCTCAAGAGTTCTGTTCTGGAAGATACCACCGAAGAACAAACGATACTCAGAGTCAATGTAGTGCAGCTTTTGCATGCACTGTAAAACGAAAGCGGGGTTCTTTACCGTTCTCAGATTAGACAGAAAAGCAATATTCTTGCCGCGCTGGCGCTCGGTAAAAGTAAATTTTTCAAGATTTACGCCGCTGGGGATAGTAGCTATTGATGTTTGACTCTCCAGGTTCGGAACAGTGTGGATAAGAGCGTCTTTGACAAAACTGTTGCCGACAGTGGTAAGGGTATCGATATTAGCCCAGTTCACCAGTTCGGGCCACTGTCCATAGGCTTCGTAGCGGTGCAGTCTGATAATGTTTTTACAGACTTTCGGCTGCTTCGACCCTATTATTGCAAGATTAGTGCACCACTCGAACCACGAAATATCACTCCATTTCATTAATTCATACAGTTCTTCTTCTGTTTGCTCTTCAAAAACGTGAACTTGAAAACGCTGCTTTGCAAATTCGATGATTTCGTTAAGAAATCCCATACCATCGCCGCCGCAGAAGAAAGCTATCTTAGGTCTTTTGCTGCGAATCACTTCAATCATCGGATTGAGAATCTCCTGGTTGGGCCAGATTCGGAGTGAGCGGAGCAGTATTTCAATAGCATTTGCCTTATTATTCTGCTCCAGGAATATGTTCGCGGTTCTGTTAATTACATCTACATTCAATATGCCCAACTGCTCCATATCATCGAAAAGCCGCATCGCTTCGTTTGCTTTATCGATAGCAAGATAAGCTTCTACGAGATTCCATACTATTTCGGTGGAGCCTTTTTGGTAGCTCCGAGCTTTGATAAAATGCTCGATGGCTTCGTCAGAACGGCCAAGACAATGCAGGATTGCTCCTGTATCATTCAGTACTTGTGCGTTGCCGCCGGTCGTGCGAAGATGTTCTTGCATACAGGACAGAGCTTCCTGATATTTTCCGGCTTCTGCTAATTCCAAGCCTCTCTTATAATGATTAGGACTACCAAGCTGATTCGAGTTAATCCCCATTTTTGTCATCTGATTTACTCCTAATTCTTGGAAATTGACCATCCTATGGTCATAACCTTGCTAACAATAATGCAAATTCCGTGCCGTTAACATATACCGGCGTATATTTGCAGTTTTACGGTTACAGGCATAACACTTGTATAAATATCAAACATATATGTTTTAAAATTACCTTCTGTTTATTAACTTTTGTTCTCAAAAACTATCCGATGAAATCCAGCAGCGACATGGACATAAGTTTTGCAGCCACTGATAATGACATTTGATACAGAACCTCCCGGCGAGACAAGTCTATAGCTATTTGGGCAATGTCTGCTTCCTGCAAACGGGTCGTTTCATCCTTGATATTGTATTGCAGGTTCTTTAGATTATGTTCAAGGTCGTCCAAAAAGCCGATTTTTGACCCAATAGAGACCTCGGCGTTAACCAGAACGTTGCTTATCTCTTCTACTGAACTTGGTAAGCTTTTTGCAATCTCTATCACTTGAGCTTCGGAAAGCCCTTTTTGATTTTCTAATACGTCCCTGATAGTAATAAGTGTGTTAAATATGTCATAAGTTCCGGGTATGCTTACCATGTCAACTCCGGTGCCGGTTATTCCCGTGGTGTCAACATATAGGACCTCTCCGGTTAGCGAATTAGTTACAGTTGTGTTAGCGCCTCCGGCTGCTGTCCAGGTGGCCCCGTCATCGATAGAGAGTTCATAGCCGCTATTGTCCCTTACTGTCAGCCAGACTCCTCCGCGAACACTTGATGTCCCTGTGCCGGCTGCGGCACCGGTATTGCCAATAAAAGTTGGGCTGTCGCGATCGTTGGAGCGGAAGATATTATCACCTATGTAGAAAGCCGAGGATTCGATACCGGGAGCTACTTCTATATCTCGGTTCTCAAAACTGCCATCGTAAGTTACTCGAGTGATTTTTCCGTTGGTACGCTCTGCTGTATATATCGCAGAGCCGGTATCGGTCCCACCATAGAGGTATTGATCCATATATTTAGTGTTGGCCAGTGAGAGTGTCTGCTCCAATATATCGTTGAATCCTTCCGCTGTTCTTTTTCTTGCTGCTTCGTCGTAGATGCCATTGGTAATTTGAGTTAGACGTATTTGGGTCTCTGTAAAAGCTGACGTTATATTCCTAATAACGGTGGAGGAAAGCTCAAGGATGTTAATGACTTCCGATAGGTTGTCTATATAATTTCCCAGGGATTTGTCATTAGTATTGAGCCCTAAAATCCGATAGGCGGTAGCAGGGTCATCAGAGATTCGATTTATCCGTGAGCCTGTAGATGCCTGTTCCTGCAGGTTGGCCATCGCATTGCTATGAAGATTCATTGCAAAGCTGACATTATTATAAATATTGTTCAGTGATCCACTCATTTTTCATATCCCATATCTTGCTTAGCTCTTCACTGCATGCACTTTATGTTTTTCACAATATATCCATAAGCGTAAACAACGACTTCTGAATTGTGTTCATGTATTTGGCCATTGCCTGGAACATCTGCTCGAAAGCCAACATCTGGGCGGCTTCATCGTTGATGTTGACGCCGCTT
>JABMRO010000740.1 GCA_013202635.1 Planctomycetota bacterium | reverse complement strand
CCATTGGAGACGTGATTTTGAATTCCAAAATGAGGCCCCCGGGGATGCCGTGCCGAGAGAGTACATTCCTGATGTTAAAAGTGGGTGCGAGGATGCATTAAGCAGCGGTGTATTGTCGGGCTATCCTATTGTGGGAATTAAAGTTACACTAATTGACGGCTCATTTCATTCTGTGGATTCCTCTGGACTTGCCTTTGAGCAGGCGGCCGCAATTGCGGTTGAAAAAGCGGTAAAAGAGGCAGTGCCGGTATTACTTGAGCCGGTGATGAGGCTTCAGGTCGTAGTGCCGCAGGTCAATTTTGGGGCTGTGCAGGGTAATTTGCTTGCAAAAAGGGGACTAATCACGGATTGTCATGTACATGGAAGTATGCAGGTAATTGATGCTAAGGCACCGCTGGTGGAATTGTTTGGATATTCCAGCGAAATTAGAAGCGTAACGGCCGGCAGGGGGACATTTACTATGGAGCCTTTGAGCTATGAGAAGGTCCCTGAACAGATTGCCAAGAAAATTATATTTTAAAAAAATGTAATTTTTTTTATATTTTAGTTTTTTTTATCGACATTTTGTTGACAGCTTCTGTTTTATGTGTTAACGTTGCGAGTTTTCAGCCGTAGCGAGCATCGCCAAGGACGGCTTTGCGTAAACCTTAGTTGGGCTGTGGCATATCTGTGGTATTATGGTCATGGATGGTTTATGACTCTGTTAGAAACAGGGGTGTTCCAAAAGTTGGTGCATAGCTTTGGAAGGGTAGTAGTTAGCCCGAACCCAAACTCTTAAGGAAGGCGAACTGATAGTTGGTTATTGAATGACTATATCGTAAATAACATTTGAGGAATCAATAATCGATAAAAAGGCCTTTCCTGCCAGAAATCAAACAAGATACGTTTGGCTGATAGCAGAAAAAGTATATACTAAAAGCAGGTTTTTTGTTTTGTTTTTTGCTGTATAAGTTGATATACTTCAAGCCTTTATCGGCTTGAGTAAAGGAACGTTATGGCTGCTGAAACTGAAAGAATAAGAATTAAGATGGAGTCTTACGACCACAGGGCTCTTGATGCATCCGCCAAGGAGATAGTGGAGCATGCTCGAAAGACCAATGCTCGCGTTAGCGGTCCTGTGCCGCTGCCCACGCGTATAGAAAGATATACAGTTTTGCGAAGTCCACACATCGACAAAAAATCGCGTGAGCAGTTCGAGTTGAGGACTCATAAACGCCTGATTGATATTCACGAAGCCAACGCCCGAACGGTTGAAGTATTGAACCGTCTTGTAGTTCCGGCGGGAGTTTTTGTAAGGATAAAAGCCTGATTTGCCAAGTGAATCACCAGATACGAGATACGAAGAAATGGCAATGTTGTTAGGAAAAAAAGTTGGAATGACCCAGGTCTATGACGATTTGGGCAAATTATTGCCGGTAACGGTTATACAGGCCGGTCCCTGTCTCGTTATGCAGGTAAAAACGACTGAGACCGACGGCTACAACGCTGTTCAACTGGGTTTCGATGAGATAAAGCCCGCCCGAAGGAAGCATCCGCAAATCGGACATGCCAAGAAGGCCGACACAACCCCGAAGAAATTCATCAAAGAGATGCGATTAGACGAGGGCACCGAGCAGCAGTACGAAGTTGGAAATTCTGTGACGGTTTCGGTTTTTGCGGAAGAGGAGTTTGTCGATGTCGTGGGCACCAGCAAGGGTAAGGGTTTTGCCGGAGTGATGAAGCGGCACGGTTTTGGCGGTTTTCCCGCCTCGCACGGCACGGAAAGAAAACACAGAGCTCCCGGCTCGATAGCGAGTTACTGCAGTGACGCAGGTCACGGTGCAGGCCCTAAAAAAGGAAAGAGAATGGCAGGGCATATGGGCAACTGTCGTGTTACTATGAAGAACCACAGGTTGGTAGAGGTGGACGAAGAGAAGAACTTGTTAATCATCAAGGGTTCTGTGCCCGGTCCGGCCGGTGGTTATTGCATTGTACGGAGTGCAAAAAAAGCCTAAGTAGTGGAAGAATGGAATACCTGGAAAAATGATTAATTTGACGGTTTACAACACAGATGGGAAGAAAGTCGAAAGCTTGAAGGTTGATGAGGCGGTTTTCGGCGGCTCAGTCAGATACCCGCTGCTTAAGCAGGCCGTTGTTATGTATCACGCTAACAAGCGTGTTGGAACAGCCGCCAATAAGGGCAGAAGTATGATAGCCGGTTCAGGCAAAAAGCTCTTTCGGCAAAAGGGAACGGGTAATGCCCGCATTGGCAATATCAGGACAGGCAAACGTGTTGGCGGTGGTGTTACCTTCGCAAAGAGTCTCAGGGATTTCAGTCAGCGTATGCCAACAAAGCAAAGAAGGTTGGCCAGGGATTCGGCGATATTGGCAAAGCTTTTGAGAAGCGATGTTGTGGTTGTTGACGGGCTGAATTTTAAAAAACCAAAAACAAAAGAGCTTGTAAGCATTTTGAATAACTTAAAAATTGATCGCAGTTGTCTGGTGACGGTTAGCTCTGAAGATGTTAATCTTTACAAATCAGCTAATAATATTCCAAAGGTAGCTGTTATGCCTGTAAGTGAATTGAACGCCGGTGATATTTGCAACCATCGCAAAATGCTGTTTACAAAAGAGGCTTTTTTAGATGTTTTGAACAGAGAGCAGGCAAGCGAAAATTAACGGGTATTGGTGTGGATGATTATAACGTAATAATTCGGCCTTTGATTACAGAACAGGGGATGCACTTTGCAAATACAAAAGGTGCTTATTCTTTTGAAGTAAATAAAAGGGCTAATAAGACTCAGATAAAAAACGCTGTTGAAAAAATATACAATGTTAAGGTCCAAAAAGTAAGGACGGCCAACCGCAAAGGCAAACAACGTCGCAGAGGCAAAGCGATTGGAGAGACATCAAGCTGGAAAAAGGCTATTGTATTTCTGGATCCTGAGTTTCATATAGATTTGTTCTAAATACGAGATATGAGTTATGGGTATTCGAGTTTATAAACCAACAAGTGCCGGTCGGAGAAACAGCTCGGTCAATGATTATGCCGAGCTGACCACCGACAAGCCCGAGAAATCGCTTTGCAAGCGGATTAAGAAGAGCGGCGGAAGAAACCATTATGGTGTTACCACCACTCGTTTTAGGGGCGGTGGTGCAAGAAAGATTTACCGCATTATCGATTTCAAGCGTAAGAAGGACGGCATTCCGGCAAAAGTGGCGACAATTGAATATGACCCCAACAGGAATTGTTTTATTTCCCTGCTGCACTATGCCGATGGCGAAAAGAGGTATATATTAGCTCCGTTTGGTATAAAAGCCGGAGACCTGTTGGAAAGCGGACAGGTTTGTGAGCCTAAGATTGGTAATACGATGCCTATGTCTGCCATTCCTGCCGGTATGGAGATTCATAATATCGAAATGAGAGCCGGCCAGGGCGGAAAGCTTGTCAGGGGTGCCGGCAACGCTGCAAAGATTGTGGCAAAAGAAGGTAACTGGGTTAGCATCATTTTGCCAAGTGGTGAGATGCGGATGATTCGTAAGGAATGCCGGGCAACAATCGGCCGGGTTAGTAATCCCGACCACCAGAATGTACGCATTGGCAAAGCCGGGCGTAAGCGGCATATGGGTATCAGGCCGCATGTAAGGGGAAAAGCGATGAACCCGGTCGCTCATCCGATGGGTGGTGGAGAAGGCAGAGCAAACGGCGGACGCCATCCCTGTTCGCCTACCGGTGTGCTGGCAAAAGGCGGGAAAACCAGAAATCCGCGAAATCCAAGTAACAAGAGGATAATTCGCAGACGTAAAAGTAAACGACAGAAACAACTGAATATTTGATTTAGTCGTGCGAAAAACGCACGCCATGTGAGATACGAGAAATGGGAAGATCTCTTAAAAAAGGACCATATGTTGACGACAAGCTGTTTGGCAAGGTCAATAAGCAAATTGACGCCGGTTCTCGCGAGCCGATAAAGACCTGGGCAAGAAGATGTACGATTGTCCCGGAGTTCGTGGGTTTTACGTTTATGGTCCACAATGGCAAGATGTTTCATAAAGTATTTGTTACCGAGGATATGGTTGGGCATAAGTTAGGTGAATTTTCGCCCACACGGACGTTTAAGGGGCATTCGAGTAAGAAGATAAAGTAATATGCGTGAAGCGCTGTTCGTAAAGACAGATTTGAGATAATTATGCTAAGTGCTGAGAAGTTAAAAGAATGTTGCCGGGAACGACAGATGGATATCGGGCAGATGGCCGATAGGCTTACCGGAGCCAGGCTTAATAAAAAGCAAGCGGTTGCAGCTATTAAGAACTGGCAAAAAGGTCTGTTCAAACCGGAACCGCGGGCGGATGATATTAACCGCCTGGCGAGTGCCTTGTCTGTCGAGGTAAATGATATAGCTGACTGGCGTTCGTCTTATCGATATGCACCGATGTCGGCTCGCAAAGCCCGTTTGGTTACTCAATTAATAGTCGGTCGGAGTGTTCAGGACGCAATGGATATCCTGAAGTTTACGAGAAAACGTGCTGCAACGATGATTGATAAGGTTTTAAAAAGCGCTATTGCGGATGCCGATGAGCAGCAGGTTGACGTTGATAATCTTTATATAAGCTCGGCCCGCGTTGATGATGCGGGAATCAGGATCGGCACCAAAAGATGGATACCGAAAGACAGAGGCAGGGCGCATCCTATTCATAAGAAAGCTTGTCATATACATATAACAGTAACACAAGCATAAAAGAAATACGAGATACGAAATTATGGGTCAGAAAGTATCGCCAATAGGATTCAGGACAGGAATAACACTTGGTTGGCAGAGTACGTGGTTTGCTCCGAAAGCTAATTACGGTGATTATCTTGTCGAAGACCAGAAGATTCGTAAGTATGTAGATAATAGATTTAACCGTCGTATGCCCAAAGGCGCGGTTGCTAAGACCGAAATAATCCGGACGCGCAACGAAGTGAAAGTAACACTGCACAGCGCTCGGCCCGGCGTGGTCATTGGCCCAAGGGGTGGTGAAGTCGATAAGCTGCGTGAAGAGCTTGAAGAACTAACAGGCCGGAAGATAAGTGTCAACGTCATCGAGATAAAAGACCCGGAGCTAAACTCTAATTTGGTTGCTGAGGCGATTGCTGAGCAGCTCGGCAAGCGGGCTTCCTTCAGGCGTACGATGAAACAATATTGTGAATCTGCAATGCAAGCTGGCGCTAAAGGAGTTAAGATTATCTGCGCGGGCCGGCTGGGTGGCTCGGAGATGTCCAGAAAGGAAACGCAGAAGCTTGGCAGTATCCCGCTTCATACGTTAGATGCCAATGTAGATTATGCTGTGGCAACATCAAGGACAACATATGGAGCGATTGGCATTAAAGTTTGGATTTATAAAGGTAAATTCGGTGAGGAAATTGTACAAAGCCCCCATCGTCGTCGTCGCCCGCCAAGGCGTATGGGCCCGCCTGGCAGGGCCGGTGGCAGGACTAAAGGCGCGCTGACACAAGCCAGCAGAACAGTTGCGGCACCTACTGTAGCTGCCGCACCGGAAGTGGATGTGCCGCCGGTAAAGCCGAATGAAGACGTAACAAGTGAAGCAAAGGAAAGTTGAAGAAACGGTTTTGTTGGCAAAATAATGCTATCTTAAGTACGAGTTTTACAAGGGTTTGAAAAAATGGCAATGATGCCGAAAAGAGTTAAATATCGTAAAAGCCAGCGCGGCAAAATGAAGGGCAATGCCTCGAGAAGCAATTTTGTGGCGTTTGGTGAATACGGTTTACAGGCTTTGGAAACGAGCTGGATAACGGCAAGAAACATTGAGGCCGGCCGAGTAGCAGCGACTCACTTTTTGCATCGCGAAGGCAAGGTCTATATCAGAGTATTTCCGCATAAGCCGGTGAGTTCCAAGCCGCTCGAAACGCGAATGGGTAAAGGTAAAGGTGAGCCGGAGTTCTGGGTTGCCAGAGTCAGGCCCGGACAGGTTTGTTTTGAGATTGGTGGAGTAGCTGAGGATGTAGCAAAAGAAGCGCTGCTCAGAGTTGCTCATAAAATGCCGATTAGGTGTAGATTTATTAAACGAAGACATTCATTGTAAAGGAACTCTTCGAATGAAAGCGCAGCATTACAGAGAGATGAGCCAGGATGAACTCGAGAACAAACTTGAAGAGATTGAGAGGCATTTGTTTGATCTGCGCTCACAGGCGGTTACGGAAAAGCTGGAGAACTCCAAAGCCGTTATTAATGTCAAGCGCGATATCGCAAGGATTAAAACAATAATGCGGGAAAAAAGTAACGTTTTATCCGCAGATGATTGATGAGTCGGAAATCAAAGATGCAGGAACGAAAATTAAAAACTTTAACAGGCGTGGTGGTGAGCAACAGTGGCGACAAGAGCGTCAAAGTTGTTATTGACTTCAAGGTCAAACATCCAAAGTACGGCAAATACATCAAGCGCAGAACGAAAATCGGTGTTCACGACGAACACAATAAGAGTGGTGTTGGCGACGTGGTTGAAATTACTCATTGCAGGCCTCGCAGCAAAACGAAGAGTTGGCGCCTTGTCAAGGTTGTCCAGAAAGCGGTTGAAGTGTAAGTTGAGATAGAGGATAATGATTCAGCAGGAAACAATGTTGGATATAGCCGACAATTCAGGTGTAAAGTTGGCGTTGTGTATAAAGGTTCTCGGAAGAGGCGGATCTCGGGGTAGAAAGACCCGTCCGTGCGCAGGCGTTGGAGATATTGTTTGTGTTGCGATAAAAAAGTCGCTTCCCAATTGCCAGTTGGATGATATGAAAGTGCATAAGTGTCTTATTATTCGCACCAAGAGCCCTGTGAAACGTAGGGATGGCAGCTATGTAAGATTTGACAGCAATGCCGCAGTGATGATTGACGCTGATGGCAATCCGATAGGAACAAGGATTTTCGGCGCGGTGGCTCGCGAGCTTCGAGAAAAAAATTATATGAAGATTATCTCGCTGGCAAGCGAGGTAGTATAAAGAATATTGAATTGTAATTTGGGTGTTTATGGCTTCGCATATAAAAAAAGGTGATTTAGTCGAGATAATAGCCGGTGACCACAAAGGCGCTACCGGCAGAGTTCTGCGTGTGATTTTTGACAAGAATCGCATAGTAGTTCAGGGTCATAACATAGCCAAAAAACACGTAAGGCCTTCGCGGAAAAATCCGCAGGGAGGCAGAATCAATGTTGAGCAGCCGATACATATAAGCAATGTTTTGCCGGTGAATCCGAAAAGCTCGAGAGGCAGCAGGGTTCGTTTTCAGGTAAACGATGATGGCGGCAAAAAACGCCTTGCTGCCGATGGTACCGAAATCGGCGTTATCAGGAAGACAAAAAAGTGAATTATTAATTGTTAATTGGTGCTTATTTGGCCAATTAGCCGTTTCAGAGATACAGTATGGCGCGTTTAAAAGATTTATATAAGTCAAAAATAGTTCCGGAGCTGACAAAGGAATTCAGCTACAAAAATCCTATGGCTGTGCCGCAGATGAAAAAGGTCATTATCTCTATGGGTGTTGGCAGAGCGACTCAGGATAAGAAATTCCTGGAATCAGCCAAAAAGGATTTGATGATGATTACCGGCCAAGTGCCTTTGGCCTGTAAAGCGAAAAAGAGTGTTTCGAATTTCAAGGTTCGTGAAGGTGTGGAAACCGGTTTGAAAGTTACGGTCCGCGGCGTGAGAATGTATGAGTTTATGGACAGGCTCATTAGTCTTGCAATCCCGCGGGTAAGAGACTTTCGTGGACTCAATTCGGACAGTTTTGACGGTAGAGGAAATTACTCAATGGGCCTGGCTGAACAGAGTGTATTTCCTGAAATCAACCCGGCAAAAATAGAATTTCAGCAGGGTATGAACATAACTTTTGTAACGACGGCACAAACCGACGAAGAAGCAAGAAAAATGCTTCAACTCTTTGGTATGCCGTTCAAAGGCTTAACAGCGGTAAATCAAGAATAAAGTTTTGGTTCGGATACGAGAAATTGGAGCGTATGAATGTCAACTAAAGCACTTGAAAACAAGGCAGAACAAAAACAAAAGTATCGCGTCAGACAATATACGCGTTGTCAGCTTTGCGGCAGATCCAAAGCGGTTTATCGCAAGTTTAAGGTTTGCCGGATTTGCTTTAGAACATTAGCGAATGAAGGAAAAATACCGGGAGTTAAAAAAGCCAGTTGGTAATTCGTGAATTTATTCACGAAAATGCCCCAGAGCACGAGGCACGAAATTATGAGTTTGAGTGATCCAATAGCTGATATGTTGACGAGAATTCGCAATGCTGCGCGAATAAGCAAAAAGCAGGTCAATATAAAGGCATCAAATATTTGTGAAGGCATAGCGGCTGTTTTAAAGAAGGAAGGTTACATCGAGGATTTCGACCGAATCGACGACAGCCGGCAGGGAATACTGAGGATTACGTTAAAGTATGACCAGGATGGCCATTCTATTTTCAACGAAAT
>JABMRO010000739.1 GCA_013202635.1 Planctomycetota bacterium | reverse complement strand
TGCGGCCAGTGTGTGACTGCCTGTGCCGAAGGTGCTATAGAGATAGTTAACGGAAAAGCCAAATTAGTCAGTGAAATTTATTGTGACGGTCTGGGGGCCTGTATCGGTCACTGTCCAGAAGATGCGATAACCATTGAAAAGCGCCAAGCTGCGGAATTCGACGAGGAAGCAACCAAACTACATCTGACCAGAGAAAAAGAGAGCCGGAAGCAGGCTGATTTTGTGTGCCCGGGCATAAAGGCCCAGAAGTTGCGAGTAAAAAGCCCGGCCACAGATTCTACCGCTCAGGTCCCATCGCAGCTAAGCCAGTGGCCCGTACATTTGAAGCTGGTGCCTCCATCGGCCCCTTATTTTGCCAACGCAGACTTGCTGCTTGTGGCAGATTGCGTGCCGTTTGCAATGGGTGATTTTCACAACAGGTTTTTGAAAGACAACAGTATTGCTGTGGGCTGTCCGAAACTTGATGACGTTGATTTTTATATTGAGAAGCTTGGGGCAATATTAAAAGCTAACAAACTGAACAGTTTATCGGTCATCCATATGGAAGTGCCGTGCTGCTCAGGCCTCACTCATATTGCACGGCAGGCCATTGCTAAAAATGGAATTGAAATGAGTTTTGAAGATATTACAATTGATTTGCAGGGTAACGTCAGTACAACTCAGACAATAGTAAGTTAGCCACTCCTTTCAAAACATAGGTAAATAATGCTTGATTTTGCCAGGTCGATAATCGTTGGTTTTTGGAATACAGCAGCCGAAATGTCGCCATATCTGCTTTTCGGTTTTTTCATGGCAGGAACTCTTTCGGTGCTTATATCACAACGTTTCATAGAAAAACATCTGGGCGGCGGGGGAGTGTGGCCTTTGGTAAAAGCATCGCTTTTCGGGGTTCCGCTGCCTTTGTGCTCGTGTGGTGTTATTCCTGTATCAATATCACTGCACAAACACGGAGCAAGCAAAGGAGCCACAATATCGTTCTTATTGTCCACACCTCAAACGGGCGTTGACAGCATCTTCGCTACTTTAAGCCTTCTCGGCCCGGTTTTTGCCGTTTTCAGGCCGTTAGCGGCATTTGTCACCGGAATTTTAGGTGGTACATTGGTTAATGTTTTTGACCGAGACAAAGAAGATTCGACCCGCCCATCAGAAAAATGCACAGATGACTGTTGTAGCGGCAGTAAAAAGACCAGCAGGATTACCAGAGGATTAAAATACGGCTTTGTTACATTGCCGCGCGATATTGGCAAGGCAATGCTAATTGGCCTTGTTATTGCTGCCTGTATTTCTGCCTTGGTGCCGGACGACCTTTTCGCGGAAAAACTGCTGGGCACCGGCTTTTTCGCAATGGTGGTAATGATGTTTTTGGGCATACCGGTTTATGTCTGTGCAACGGCTTCGATACCTGTCGCGGCGGCGTTGATATTAAAGGGCTTAACTCCAGGCGCGGCACTGGTATTCCTTATAACGGGGCCGGCTACTAATGCCGCCGCCTTTACAACAATCTGGAAGGCCCTGGGAGGACGGGCGGCGATAGTTTATCTTTTCACGGTCGCGGTTAGTGCTCTCGGGGCCGGGCTATTACTTGATATGATGTTTCCGAATCTTGGTCCATCAGTGCGGACTCATTTGCATCAGATGGAGCCTTCTATCCTGGGACATATATCGGCAGTGGTACTGTTATCTGTGTTGGGTTTTGCGATATTGAGCAAAACTAAACGTGTTAAAGAAGTCAACGAATAGCCCTGTAATCGGGACAACAGGGTTTGAACCTGAAACCTCTTGTCCCTGGACAAATTACATGATGGAAACTCGAAACTGTCAAGATGGACTTATAGATTATGTAACACATAATGAGCGGGTCGAGAGGTGGAGGAGAGTGGAGTACAACTCGACCCGCGTTGTACCCCCCATAGTATTATACGATTACCCAAATACGGGAGTTCACGCAGGAAAATGTGGAAAACAGATAGATGGTTGTCAAGTTTAACGAAACTTAACGAAAAAAATTGGAAAAAACACTTAAATATTGTAAAATCTTAACTTAATCAATGTCTTACTTAGATGAGAAGTATAAAGCAGAATATTGTCACGGCTAATAAATTAGTTATACGTTGAGGTGCACAAATGCGAAATAAAATCTATATATGGCTTGCTGTGGGGGCTATTTTATTTGCCTTGGTAATAGTAGCGGTGTACTGGCCAAAGTCAACCCAAGATGGAAAAGCTGAGAATGTGGTTTATGGGTCGGTACTCATGCCGGAAGTAATTAGCCAGTTTGCCGCTGACGGTGAAAACGGAATTGTCAATATTAAGCCCGACAAAGGGATAGGGCAACTACCCGTGGGAGAATACCACAGCCGTCTTTGGAGAACCGAACGCGAAGATGACCAAGGCAACACATGGGTATTGACAGGGCAGAGTTT
>JABMRO010000738.1 GCA_013202635.1 Planctomycetota bacterium | reverse complement strand
CGGGTGGTCGAGCGGACTATTACCGGGTCCAGAAACAGTGTATAGTCTTCGGATACAGAGCTGTACAGGTTCTGCCTGTTACGGTAAAGAAAATTTAGAAACTTCGGAAAGTGGGGAAGCGGGCCGTGATCTGCCGGAGTCTCCAATCTGAAATTAGGTGGGAGGTCGTGACGGAATTCCTCAAGGATATATTTAAGCTCCTCTCTGTCAACTCTCGAAAGACGTTCCCTCTTTTTATATACCTCAGCGAGAAGCCCTGCGGCGTAAGTGCGGGTGGTAGGTCGCATCCCAAGACGAGACAGAGGAATAATCCCGAGAGTTTCCATCCTCTCCAAAAAATCGTACACCCTGTGGTTGACAGGTAAATAAGGAGAGGCCCCAACTGAACAGGGTGAAAATATCCATATGGTAATAATAAGTGCTATTACTTGCATTTTAAGTCCTAAATCACTTCCCGTCTTCGATTGAGTAATGTAAAAGCAGTTTTGATAATTATTTTCGTATCCAGCCAAAGCGACCACGTGCGAAGATACTGCAAATCATAATCAATCCTCTTCTGCAACTTTTCGATGGTATCAACCTCCCCACGCGTGGCATAGAGTTGGGCAAGACCGGTGATCCCCGGTTTTACCTTATGACGGAGCATGGACCCGTTGACTTGTTTCCTATATTCCTCGACCATGGAAATGACATGGGGACGCGGGCCAACTATTGATATATCACCTTGAAGAACATTTATAAACTGTGGTAGCTCATCGAGACTATATTTTCTGATTATTGCGCCAATTTTTGTAAATCTTGGATCTTGATGAGTTGCTGGACAGAATTCATAACCATCTTCGCTAACACTCATTGTTCTAAATTTCCATATCATAATAGGTTTCCCATCCAACCCATACCGCCACTGTTTGAAGATAACAGGCCCCAAAGAAGTCATTTTTATAAGCATAGAAATAATTATCATTAAAGGGCTGATAAGAATCAAAATCAGTGTCGCATATACAATGTCTTCAATTCTTTTTAACACAACATTGAGACCGCAAAACGGAGTATCAATAAGGGATAAAATCGGCATTGAACCAATATATAGAATGTTGGAACCCTGTATAAAATCGGTGAGGAAAATATCAGGTGCCAGATAAACGGAAGCGGTGCTGTCCGCCAGTTCGTTTAACAACCATCTCATTTTATAGGTGTGATCCGCTGGTAATGCGATATACACGACGTCGATCCTGTGCTGTCGAACGTACTCCGGAACATCTTCATAAGAGCCTAATATGGGGTGTTCTTCGATTCCAGTCTTTGTGGTACCATTAAAAATCCCTTCGATTTGGGTTCCTGACCATGGGTTTTCATTAATCCAACGGGCAAGCTTTTCAGCCGCTGTTCCGGTACCGACAATAACAACTCTTTTTATGTTGCGTCCATGAAGACGATAATAACGAAGAAAAGTGCGTATAAACACACGCTCTAATAACAGTATAACAAACCATATTGTTATCCAGTATAGCAACGGTTTATGTATGAAATACTGGAAGTAATAAAAGAATTTGATGAACAAAAAGAAAAGAACAAAAACAATAAAACAACTCCATGCGATAGTTTTGATTTCATCAGTAATTGAAGAGTACCGCCATGTTCTATAAACGCCAGCGTACGAGAAAACAACCATGGACAACAGAAAAATAATTACAGTAGCTTCAATGCTATATCCCCCGCGAGGCTGAACACGGAAAGACACAAGGTAAAACACCAAACCTGCCAACAATGCATCACCGAGACGAAACAGAGTTATCAGCATAGGTTCGTAATGTCGTGTTATGACTTTCATCATTTTCTCTCGTAATGACAATAACCCATTGAATTCTTTGGACTTAAAAATTTGTCTATATACATATTAATGATAGCATTATCAGATTCGGTTATTTTCTCCCCTTGGATTATCTTTTGCGGTAATGTATCGAACCAATAATCAATGAGTACCGGCGAAAACCTTTTCTGTAAGTATGGGATAACCCTGTCAAATTGAGGATACCGGTATAAAGCAGGGTGAGTATCGGAACACCAAACGATCTTGGCGCCATAGGAAGATATAAATGAAAAGGCATTATTTTTAATGCTTGTTCCTTCGTTGCCAAGCACACTCGAACAATTTATTGCGAACAGGCAATCAAAATGATCAAATAGATATTTAAATACTTTAACAGTACCATACCGTTCTGGATGGGCAAAAACGATGCTGATATTATTCACCGCCAAACGATCAATCATTTTATCTAACCAAAGCGGTTTCATTACAAAAGGGAATTCAACGAGAAGATACTTTTGTGAATCATCTTTGTTATTGATAAAAATGAACGGCTCATTATTAACAATTTTCTCAAACAGCGTTTCAAAGTAATATTCAGCTCCATAGTGAATGGT
>JABMRO010000054.1 GCA_013202635.1 Planctomycetota bacterium | reverse complement strand
GTTTTACTCCGCCCTTTACACTTTAGCTCACTTTTCACTCTTTTTCGCTCTACAACTGTAGAGAACATTCGACAAATCACCCCTTTTTATGCAAAACAAACCCAAAGTCAAGTACGCCAAAAACAACATAAACACTTATGTAACAATGAGATACTAAAAAATAGACATTTGGTTATTCAGACAAACAAAGCCAAAACAAACCCAATTCAAATCCAAACACAGCCAATTTTGGCCGAATAAAGGCGATTTAAATGCAAAACAAAGCCAAACAAACCCAAAACAAACCCAATTTCTTTAGGCAAAAAAACCAGGAAAAACCCCTATTTGTAGGGCTTCGATTGTTGCAATTGTTGGTAGTCCAGTGGTATGATATAGGTGCGAGCTTTGGTGAATGGATTTTTCTAATTGCCAGGAGAAATGATATTATGAAAAAATCGCAATTCATTTTAATCATGCTGGGATTGTTGTCCGTGGTGGTCTGTCTTGATGGATGTACAGAGGCTGAAATTAAACCGGCAGAGGGTACTGCTTTTGAAGTATCGGAATATAATTCGCCAAATAAAGAAGGCACAGGCATAATCACCGGCCGGGGATTCGTAAAGACCAAAGGCGGCAAGGTAAAGACGCTGGCCGGAGAAACTGTACGACTTCATCCAGTGAGTCTTTATAGTGACCAGTGGTTCGAATTAGCATCCAATGAGAAAGTGTATAAGGCTGCTTACGACCATCGAGTTGAGGATTATGTTTTCATGACAATAGCCGATGATGATGGCCGCTTTACTTTCAAAGATGTCCCTGCCGGAGAGTATTATTTAACAGCAGAGGTATTTTGGTTTACACCTGATGAAGTTTATCGTGGCAGTTTCCGCAAAGAGATAACTGTTGAGAACGATAAGACTTTAGATGTAATCCTGAGTCGATGAGGCAAAGAAAAAACGTGAAGCGTATAGCGTATAGTTAAATGACCCCTTCCTTACGGTCGGGGCTCTGTGTTGGAATAGAATAAGCGGTGGGGCAGAGCCGCCACCCTACAAAGCTGCGCACAATTTCATTAAAGAGGTGTTGCGTCAAAGACCAGCACTTCAAATGGTTTCAGCTTGAAGGTATGCTTTTTTCCGGCAATTAGTTTAATCGCAGCTTTAGCGGGGTCTTTTTTCCAGGGGCTTTTGAGAGAATATCTTTTTAGGGCACCTTTCGGCAGTTCGAATGCTTTGCCGATGTCTAATGTGATGGAGCTTGGTTTTTCATGAGGATTGCGCAGTGATAAGATACCTTTTCGCTTTGACCACGATGCCCAGCCGTAGATTTGGCCTTTGGCCGGGTCGCCACCTATCCAGTGCGTATCCACGAGTACGTCTGCATTGCTGCGTGACCATTGTGCGGCTTCGGCCAGAGCGTCCCAGTCCTGCTCTGTCATCAGAGATGGGGTGACGTACAGTTCCTGGCAATCGGTTCCGCTTGCAAAGAATGCTTGCATATCGTCCGCCAGATTCTCGTTGTCTTTGGGGAGTCCGTGATTGGCGAACATGAAGCCCTGAGTCATAAGCGAATTGAGCGGATGAAGAGGCGAGCGAAGGACGACGTTGTGGTAGGTTTCCTTGTCACGGTAGGTGATTTGCTGCTGGCGTTTCGAGCCGGCACCGTGTGTGTTCCAGTCGTGTCCGGACCTCCAGATTGAATCGCCATACCACAGCCAGAAGGGTGATGACCATGTGCCAGTTGTAATGTTGATGAATACATCGGGTTTGACACTGCGAAGGTCGCTGATAAGCCGCAGCAGGGCGTTCATGTCCGGGGCAAATTCACTGTTGGTTCCGGTTGGTCTGCCGCCCATGCCGATGCCATCGAACTTAAAGTAGCTCAAATCATATTCACGGAGCATATTTACACATACATCGCGAAACCTCTTATAGTACGTGCTGCCCTCGAGGGAGAAGCCGCTCTTGTTTGTCTCGAAGCCCTGCTGCCGGCCGTATTTGAGCCTTTCTTCTTTGGCTTTGCCATAGCCGCCAAAAGGAGACAGCCAGACGCCAAGTTTGGTATCATATTTTTCGGCTGCTTTCTGCAGGTTCGAAAAGCCATTCGGGAAGCCCTTGTGAAAACGCCACAGTGAAGCGGGGTCATCCCAGCCGTCATCTAAAACAAGTGAATCCATTACAACATTTCGCTTTCTGATTAACTCATCTCCGAACAGTTTGATCACATCCAGAAAATCATTCTCCAGTATTTTTTCCGGGCCGTAACCGATGTCATACCAGCTATTGTAATGCAGGAATGGCCTGTATGGGTGCACTCGCTGTCGCTCGATGTAATATAGAAAAGCTCTGCGTAATTGGCCTTGTGGGACAACGCCCATTACCGAACTGTGCACAATTGGCTCACCCGGCTTGAGCAGGATATTGTAGGACAGACTGCACTGCAAAATATCCGGGTTATCCTGTGATTTCTGAGTTTTCGACAGGGGGTGCTCGTAAGCGAAAAAGAAATTGCCCACTGTCACGGGAGAGCCATCCACAATGCCGATTACCTTTGCGTTCGGTTCATTAAGTTCCAGCAGTACTATTTTTTCAATCTTAACTGGCTTGCTTGTCGCGGAGAGGGTAAGCTCCTGGCGCACATAATTAGAGCCATTGCGTAAAATCGCACGCCATTTAATTCTTAGTTTTTTATCGGGGGAGACAAATGTAACAGAGATTTGCCTGCCTTCTAACTGTTCGGCCAGCCGGACAGATTTATTGTTCGGCCTTAATTTATTTAATTTTGGCCCAGCAACAATCTTCAAATCAGAAGCCTTTATCACCTGCCCGCCTTCTAAAACAAATAGAAAGCATTGAGTGTCCCGCATTTGTATTGTTCTTTTGGTGAGCTTGTTTCTGACGTGTTGTGGTTTGGGTTGTCTTTCGGATACACTCCAGGTGCACGATATCAGCCTGTTTTGTAAGATGAGTTCATCTTTGAGCACTCTTGCTTGGGCGTTACCGGGAGCAGGGCCCGGGAAATCAAGTCTTGATTGGGCATGTGTATCAGTTGTAAGAAGTAATGCTGTCAATAGGGCTGCTACTATCAACCAGAGTTTATTTTTGGCCATTTCCTGCTCCTTATTCATAGAATTTTGGGTGTGTTTCTTAATGTATCTAATTTTAATATTTTCTTTTTTGAAAAGCCATGTTTATGTCAGGCTTTTTAGGAAATCAGTCAGGGCGTAGATAGTATCGATATTGTAACCGGCTTCGAGATGATAGATAAAATCGAGGTTGCCGCCGTTATTTTCTTTGCAAATGTTTTTGGCCCATCTTAATATCGGCTCTTTGCTTTCTGCGGACATATCATTCGGCAATGGAGAGATACTTATGAGCATTTCATAGCCAAAGATTTGCCTTGCTTTTTTAACAGATGTATCGCCGCCGAGGTCGATGGATTTTAAGTTTTTAATTTTGGAGAAAGCTTCCAGATGATTAGTGCTGGGTCCGCAGGAATGCAGGCGGATGGGGCCGAGTTTCTCGCCGATCTGAGAGGTTACGGGCACTATAAATTGTTCGATAAGCTCCGGGGCGACCATACAGGATGAGCATTCCCCGACGTGCACCTCGGTTATGGGTAAACCGGCTGTTTGAGAAAAATGCCGGCAAAGAACAATATAAGCATCGCCAATCCAATTCATAATTTCCATGCAGTGCTGTAGGTTAGTCATCATATCCAGGAAGATGGTTTCACCGAGAAATTTCTGGGCGGAGGTCATAGTTCCGTGTATTGCTGCCCGGCCGGACAGGTCCCAGAAGAAGGGTGGGATAGGACATAGTCGCTTGTCGGAGGTGCTTTGCAGTTGGTGAATTTGCTCATCAAATAGGTGAATTAGTTGGTGTTCGAGCAGACTTTCGGGCCGAGGTAAGTCACCAGGGTCTATCCCTGTCAGGCATCCGGGTGTAATGTCGGCGTCTTTGTCGAGCTGAGGGATGAATTCGGCACCCAGCAGCATTCCCAGGATCATATTCGGCTGGATGCCGCCAATTTGAATTTGTTTGTCATTCCAATAATCTATCTGCCCCAGATTGGATTCCGAAAAAAAAAGCCGCATACCGCTGAAGTGTTCCAATGCATATTCATTACATAGAGAATCAACAAGATAGCGTATGTCCGGATTGAAGTAATATTCCCGGTCAAACATTACCCCTAATGTTTCGGCCATCCACGCTTTTGAAATTGTTCCTGAAATTGTAATCATCTATGTATTCTCAGATGCTGAATGTTGAATCGATCAATGCATATGCCTTAGTCCGGCTAAATATTATTATCGATAGCAAAGCGGGGCTTTCTTGTCTTCCACTTTCCCCGGGTAAAATCGGGAACCTTGACCGGGACACTGCCTTTGGCAATCGATAACTCGGAAAGCGGTCCGTGAACACACATAATGACAGAGTCATAGACGTCGATAGGCGTTTGTGTTCTATTCTTTACGGCCTGTACGAAGAGCTTTAATTCGCGCATGTCAGTGCCGCCGTGGCCGCCCAGAGACGGTTCTTTGGTCCAGGAATGCCTGTATTTCTCATGATAAGGTGGAAAAGGTTCCCACTGGTGATATGCGGGACTTTTGCCTTTGAAGTAAACGGCGTCTCTTTGTTCGTTGTAGAGGCCGCGGGTGCCCTGGATAAGCCAGCGGTTATCGTAGGGCCTTGGCAGCTGCATATCATAATTGATGACTATGGATTTTCCTTTTTTGGTTCGAACGGTAGTTGTTACGATGTCACCCTGTGCGAATTTGCGTTTGGCGTTCGGATGGTCCGGTCCGAATTTCTCGGCGAAATGCTCATTGATGCCGACCGCGTCGGTTGAGGTGGAGGTAACGTAATCAAAGCGGTCGCCGCAGTTTATGTCCATCCAGCTAATTACGGGGCCCAACTGGTGGGATGGGTATTGGTCGCGGTTGTGTTTTATGAGATACTTAGCCGGCCAGCGGTCCATGCCGGTAC
>JABMRO010000053.1 GCA_013202635.1 Planctomycetota bacterium | reverse complement strand
TCTTCGCGAGTCCGCGTCGGTAGATAAACATATGTTTTGCCTTCATTGCGGTGCCGGAGCCACCCGGCTTTTTCAAGCTTCTGTAAAGCGGTCAGAACCGTCGTATAGGCGAGTTTTTTCTTTAGGGCAAGTTGTTTGCGAACCTGATGGACACTGGCCTCGCCAAGCTCCCAGACTACCTCGATTACCGCACGCTGAAGCTCGCCTAAATCGTCAAGTAACTTACCGCTCATAATATTAACCTCCATATCTTAAAACTTACTTCGATAAATACTACGTTGCCACAAAGTACTATAGTGCATAGTAGTTGTCAAAGCAAAAATAAAATTATTTCAAATATTTTCACAAATCCCTCTTTAAAGCCAAAAAATACACAAAAAAAGCCTCTATGCGAATTTTACATAGAGGCCAAAAAGCCGATTGGCTTAGGTTAATTCACTTTTCCCTTCCTGAAGCTTCACGAAAAGCCTTGAGAAATCCTGGTCGAACCAGCAACTCCAGGCTTCGTTCCTTATGGACATCGTCCCAGGCTTTGTCATATTCTCGCTTAGTCAATGTCATCCTTGCCACCTGGCCTTTGGGTCAGTTTTTCGTTGCACGCTCTGCGCCGTGGGCCTGGCCGTTGTCGGACTTGCCGCCGCTGGCGGGATATACATCTATTTGTCGTCGTCCCCGCTAAACTGCTTGATAACAGTGATCTCGCCGGTGGTGTCATCGACCTCCACCTGCGCCTTGGAGCCTGAGCCTTGTTCACTGGTGTACCAAAGCTCGCCCTCTCCGGTGATATAGAGATTGTCGTTGTCGCCCATTGATATTTTCTGCATGCCTGCCGAGCCGCCTGACTTGTCATAGTTGCTCCAATCGACGACGTTCATCTCGCCGGTGGTTTCATCGATCTGCACCTGCATCTTGGTAGTCTTGCCGTCGGCCCCTTTACTGACATACCAAAGCTTGCCCTCTCCGGTGATATAGAGATTCTCGTTGTCGCCCATGGATATTTTTTCGAGGCCTTTCGAGCCTTTGGCCTTGGCGTAGTCGTCCTTGGACGGTTTGGTCTCGGAGTAATCTTCTAAGGGCACTTCCTCATCCATCTCCGATGCGTCGGCGTACTGTGGATCGGGCTCGGCAACGACTGTGTATGAGTCGGTCGGGTGATGGTCCGGTTCGGCCTTGGCGATAACGGGGCTTTCAATGGTGTTGGCGCTGAAGCGGATATGGCGGATGCCGAGGGACGCGACGGTGACTAAGGCCAGAATGAACGCCCCGATTATCAGTTGTTTGGTTATTGGCTTCATGTTTTACTCCATCCGGCACTTCACATCTAACATTGTACAATTTTTTCAGCTATGCCGCCAGTGTTCTTTTCATGTACCGGGTTGATATTGGCTTACACTAATTCACTTTGTTCTTCCTGAATCTTTGCGAAGAGCCTTAAGAAATCCTTCCCGAACTTCCTGCCCCAGACTCTGGGCTTTATGGACATCTTCCCACGCCTTGTCATAGTCTTTTTTGATGTAGTAGTTAAGAGCACGCTCGGCGTAGGCAACAGCAAACCGTTGCTCGTCTATCTCAATGGCCTTCGTATGGTCTGCGATAGCCTTGTCATATTCTTTTTCATGATGGTACCCCATTGCCCGATAGTAGTAAGCCATGCCATACCTTGGCCTTTTCTTAATGGCCTTAGTGAAGTCTGAGATGGCACCGTCAGTTTCGCCCTTCTCAAGACGGGCAACCCCCCGATCGTAATATTCTTTGGCCTCCTTACAACCACTCACACCTACAACAATTATTATTCCAATCAAAGCAATCATTATTATTGGGTGTTTAGTTTTCATTACTATCTCCTTTTCTAAATGCTGAAGTCATCCTTAGCTACTTTGATTTTCCTGCCAACGGCGTCTCACAGATCATAACAGCACGACTCTTTCTTAAAAAATGTTTAAGGACCCAGTCACAGGTGCAACCGGATCCTTAGTTTGTATCTAACTGTTTACCATCATCGGCCGATGCGCTTCTTATAGTCATCGAGTTTCTCTTTGGCTTCTTCACGGGTCATCCTGCCTGCCTCAACTGCCGCTTTGATACGCCTCTCAAAGCCTTCATACGCGTCGCCCTTGTCACCACGAGTGGTGCGCTGACCTTCACCACCACGCTGACGCTCGCCCTGGGCTGCCATCATCCTGCGCATCCCACCCAGACGGCGTTTGACATCCTCCGGCTTTGCCTTGTCCTCCTCGACCATCTTCCGCATTTTTTCCTCGGCGCGCCTGTACTCCTCTACCGTAATGCGCCTCTCGCCACGCTCCCTTTCGCTGCGAGCACCACGTTCCCTTTGCCGGCTTATCATCTTGCGCATCTCGATCAGACGGCGTTCGACATCTTCCGGCTTTGCCTTGCCCTCCTCGACCATCTTCTGCATCTTTGCCTCTGCACGCTTATACTCCTCGACGGTAATACCCCTTTCACTGCGCTCAGCTTGCTCGGCCATTTCCAAACGCCGGCGAAAGCCTTCGAGCTGTTCGCCGGCTTCAACGCGGGTCATCTTTCCTTCTCTGACTGCCGCTTTGATACGCCGTTCAAAACCTGCGTAATCCTCACGGCTGATGCGTCTCTCGCCGCGCTGATGCTCACCACCACGCAGGCGGCTTGCGGCGGCCATTCTTTCCCTGATTCCTTTCTCTGCGCCCTCGTACCTCTTGGCTGCATCTTCCTTACTCATACTGCCGGCCTCGACAAGCTCACCGAGTTCTTTCTTTACCTTCATCAGATAGGCCTCTGCTCTGTCCGCGCCCTGGTCATTCCTGACGCCGCCTGCTTTCTTGAGCGCATCCATCATAACGCTGGCCTGTTCCAGCGAGAGTTCCCCTTTGCTCACGGCTTCGCCGAGCCGCTTTTCAACTGCTTTGTAGTCCTGGGCGGATGCGATGCCAAAAGGAAGCACGACCATCGCGAATACCAGGACAATTCCCTGCACCCAACGTGAATTCGATCGGTTTGTCTTTTCTGATACTATCATCTTAAATCTCCTTTCAAGGAATCCGCCGCTGTTGATTTCACTTGCCATCGCCGGTGGGCGGAGAACCGGACGGGCAAGAAACTCTACTGCTGATAACAGAGAGTTAGCATAAAATTTAGGTTTAGGACTCAGGCAGGATATCACCAGGTTGTCACAACAGATCTCCTCGGTTGCGCGCAGGTTACGCTGTGCCCACCATACTACTGGATTCCACCAGAAACAGACACAGGCCAGCCACTCAAGCCATCGGACCATGTAGTCTCGTCGCCGTACATGGGCCAGTTCGTGTGCCAGAACCCATTGCCACTCTTGAGCATCCATTTTTTCCAGCAACGCAGTCGGAATGACAATTCGCACTTTTCCGCCGGTCCACCATACCATTGGCGAAAGACTCGCTGATGTCGTGAGAATCGTCGGGATTCTGTTCAGTCCCAATCGGCTCGCAATCTTCACAGCGGCAGTCTGCAATTCTTGTGGTGCAACGTTAGATTTCGCCGCCAACAGGCGGCTAAAGCGACAAATCCTGACCATCGACACGACAAAGACAAGCATGCTTCCCAGCAGCCAGATGGGCGGTAACCAAACTCTTGCGTGATTCCACGCACCAGATAGCTGTGTTTCAACATCGAACTGGCGGCTATTGGTGAGTTGCGGCCCCGGTGTTGAATGGTCGTTGATCGCAACAGCGGTTTCGTCCTGTGCCGGAATCGTGACAATGGGAATCGTAACAATTGGCGGCGTCACTAACTTGATGAAGACAAGCAGCCAAAGCATGTGGGCAAGGTGAGGGCGCCTGGCCTTTGCTCCGGCGACCGTGGCCACGATTGCCAGAGCAAGTGAGAAGCACGCATTACTTAGCC